>DASWMP010000021.1:0-15704 GCA_036399695.1 Thermoanaerobaculia bacterium
CGGCACACCGGTCGAGCCGGACGTGTACATGACGTACGCGAGGTTCGAGGCCGTGACGCCGGCGACGTCGGTGGATGCGGAGGCGCTGCTGAAGTCGTACTCGTCGAGCAGCAGCACTTCGCAGTCGAGGCCTTCCAGCGCGGCGGCGAGATGCGACTGCGTCAGCACAAGACGCGCTTCGCTGTCCACGAGCATCCCCTGCAGGCGCGCCGCCGGGTAGCTCGGGTCGAGCGGCACGTAAGCGCCGCCCGCCTTGAGGATCGCCACCATGGCGACGATGGTCTCGAGCGAGCGCTCCGCGTAGAGGCCGACGAGAGTCTCGGCGCCGGCGTTGCGCAGACGAAGAGTGGCGGCGAGGGCATTGGCCCGCGCATCGAGCTCGCCGTAGGTGAGCTGCGCGTCGCCGTGGATGACGGCGACGGCGTCCGGACGGCGCGCAGCCTGCTGCTCGAAGAGCGAGTGGATGCACAGCTCGCGCGGATAGTCGCCCACCGGCTGGTTCCAGAGCGCGAACTGCTCGCGCTCGGACGGCGTGAGGATGTCGATGGCGTCGACGGTCTCGCTCGACGGCAGCTCGCGCAGCACCGTCTCCAGGTGCGCCAGCAGGCGGTCGACGGTCTCGCCGGCGAAGTTTGCCGCGTCATAGACGCAACGCACTTTCAACTGCCCGGAGAGGCCGGCGATGAAGGTGAGCTTGTAGTTGGTCTGCTCGTCGCTGCCGCTGCTGACGACGCGCAGGTTCGAGGTGCGCGACTTCGCGTCGACCGCCATGGCCGCTTCGATCGGGTAGTTCTCGAAGACCAGGAGGCTGTCGAACAGCGGCGCACCGGCGGCGATGCCGCTCTGTTTCTGGATCTCGTTGAGCGGCAGGTAGCTGTGCTCCTGGCTCTGCTGGAAGGCGCGGTGGACGTCAGCCACGAGGCTCGACGCCGGCGCGTTCGGTGCGAAGGCGATCTTCACCGGCACGGTGTTGATGAACAGGCCGATCATCTCTTCGATCCCACGCACCTCGGCCGGACGGCCCGACGTGATGGCGCCGAAGACCACCTGCGACTCACCGCTGTAGCGATGGAGCAGCGTCCCCCACGCCAGCTGCATCAGCGTGTTGACGGTGGTGTGATGCGTCCGGGCGAACGCCTCGAGACGCTGCGTCTCGGCCGTACCGAGCATGAAGGAACGCTCCTGAACGCCGCGGCTCCGGTCCTTCGGCAGACGGTCGACCGCGAGCGGCGTCGGCGCTTCGATGCCGTCCAGCGCGGAGCGCCAGAAACCACGGGCTTCGTCCGCATCGCGGCGCTGCAGCCACTGAATGTAGTTCTCGTAGACCGGCGCATCGGGCCACTGGACGGATTCGCCGCGGCTGAGGAGCTGGTACGCCAGCATCACTTCCTTGTAGACCAGCGGCACACACCAGCCGTCGAGCAGCATGTGGTGATGCGTCCAGAGCATCTGCCAGCGGTCGTCCGCCAGGCGGAACAGGGCGATGCGCTGCAGCGGCGCCTTCGTGAAGTCGAAGCCGGCGGCTTTGTCGTCGCGGCGGTAGCGGGCGAAACGCTCGCGCTGCTCGTCCGCGGAGATGCCGCGCCAGTCGTGCTCCTGCCACGGCACATTGACGCTGTCGACGACGAGCTGCAGCAGGCGCGTCTCTTCGCCGACGAAGGCGGTGCGGAAGATGTCGTGACGGTTGCTGACGAGCTGCCACGCCTTGCGGAAGTGAGCCGTCGAGAGCTCCCCTTCGAACAGCGGGAAGATCTGCGTGACGTAGGCGCTGCGGTCGAGCTGATTATGGAAGAACATCCCCTGCTGCATACCCGTCGCGGGGTAGAGGCGCGTGAGACCGGCATAGCTCTTCTGCCAGACATCGAGCTGCGCCTGCGAAACGTTCGCGAGCGGGAAGTCGGACGGGGTGTAGTCGCCGCGCTCGAGGAGCAGGCAGTGATCGATGACGCTGCGCAGCCCCTCTTCGAGGAAGCGGGCCAGCGCGGCCATCGTGGCGGCGTCATATTCGCGCTCGCTGTAGTCGAGGGAGAAGTCGAGGATGCCGTTCGCGACGAGACCGTTCAGGCCGAGAGAGGCCGGACGAAGACGCTCGCCGCTGATGCTGGCGCCCGCGGATTCCGCGGCGGCCTGCAGGGCGGTGTCGTGGTTGACGCTCTGGTCGAACTGACCGAGGTAGTTGAAGACGAGCTGCGGCGGATGCGTCTCCGCGGCCGCCACGAGCTCCGTCTCCTGGCCGATCCAGCGCAGCACGCCGTAGCCGATGCCGTGGTTCGGCAGTGCGCGGTACTGCTCCTTGACCGACTTGATGACGTCATCGACGTCGTCGCTCGCGCTGTGCAGCGTGAGCGGGAAGACGGTCGTGAACCAGCCGACGGTCTGCGTGGTGTCGAGCTGCTCGAAGAGCGCTTCGCGGCCGTGGCCTTCCAGGGCGATGCGCAGGCCGGCTGACTCGGTCCAGCGGCGCATGCCGAGGTAGACGCCGGAAAGGAGCAGCTCATTGACCGTCGTGCGGTAGACCGGCGCGCAACGCTGCAACAGCGCCTGCGTCTCGGCCGCCGTGAGACGGACACGCTGGCGGCGCGTGCTGCTGTAGGTCAGCGGCTCCGTGACCGTGCGGTCGACCGGCAGCGGCGCGACCGGCTGCTCGTACTGCGTCAGCCAGTAATTCTTCTCGCCCGCCAGTTCCTCCGACTGCGCGTACTCCGCGAGTGCCGCGCCCCACTGCTGGAACGACGACGTCTTCGGATTCAGCGCGATCGTTTCGCCGGCCTGGTACTGCTCGTAAGCCTGCTCGATGTCGGCGAGGAGAATGCGCCACGACACACCATCGACGACGATGTGGTGGGCGATGAGGAAGAGACGGCCGGTCGCGATTTCCGATTCCCGATTTCCGATTTCCGGGGTGCCGGTGGCCGGCGCGAAGTAGATGGCGCGGAACAGCGGGCCGGCCGTGAGGTCGAAGCTCTGCTGATAGTGGTTGCAGCGGGCGGTGATGCCGGTGGCGCGGTCGTCGAAGTCGGCGACAGTCTCGACGATCGCGCTCGCGGCCAGAAGCTCGCCGGTCAGCGGCTGATGCGTCGCTTCCCACGTGCCCTGCTCGTTCTGCACGAAGGCGAGGCGCAGCGCGTCGTGACGGCGCAGCAGCGCGGTCATCATCTCGCCGATGAAGCGCGCGTCGAAGCCAGCCGGCGTCTCGAGGAGCACCGCCTGGTTGAAGTGGTTGTGCGCCCGCGTGTCCTCGGTCAGGAACTGACGCTGGATCGGCAGCAGCGAAACCCCGCCCGTCACCTCTCCCTGCGGCATTTCGTGCGTGACACCGTTGCTGGCGTGCGCGGCCAGCGCGGCGACCGTCTGGTGCTCGAAGAGCTGGCGCGTCGTGATGGCGATGCCGGCCTGATTGGCGCGGGAGACCGCCTGGATCGACAGGATCGAGTCACCGCCGATCGCGAAGAAGTTGTCGTGAATGCCGACCCGCTCCAGCTTGAGCAACTGCGCCCAGATGGCGGCGAGCTGCGCTTCCACCGGATTGACGGGCGCCACGTAGGCGGTCGTCGACTGCCACTCCGGCTCCGGCAGCGCCTTCTTGTCGATCTTGCCGTTCCGCGTGAGGGGGAACGATTCGAGGACGACGAACGCCGACGGCACCATGTAATCGGGCAACTGCTGGCGGAGCGTCGTGCGCATCGCCTCGACGAACGCCAGCTCGTCGTGCTGCGTCTCCGCCGGCACGACGTAGGCGACGAGCTTCTTTTCGCTGCCGGTGCCGCGGGCGATGACGAGCGCTTCCTTCACCTCCGGCTGCTGGAGGAGCTGCGTGGCGATCTCGCCCAGCTCGATACGGAAGCCGCGGATCTTGACCTGGTCGTCGATGCGTCCGAGGTATTCGAGCTGGCCGTCCGGGCGATAGCGCACGAGATCGCCGGAGCGGTACAGACGCTCGGTGCTACCGGCGCGGAACGGGTTCGTGACGAAGCGGGCGGCCGTCAGCTCCGGCTTGTTCAGGTAGCCGCGGGCCAGACCGGCGCCGCCGACATAGAGCTCGCCCGGGACGCCGACCGGCACCAGCGCGCCGTGCATGACGACGTGCGTCGTGAGGTCGGCGAGCGGCAGGCCGATGTCGCTGACGTCGCTGTCGCAATCCGTGGCCACGATGCGTCGATAGGTGACGTGCACCGTCGTCTCGGTGATGCCGTACATGTTGATGAGCTGCGGCTGGTCGTCGCCGTAAGCGTCGACCCAGGCGTGCAGCCGCGACGGCACGAGTGCTTCGCCGCCGAAGATGACGTAGCGCAGCGCCGAAAGCCGCTCGCGGTGCAGCGAGACGTCCGTCAGCCCGTAGAAGGCGGACGGCGTCTGGTTCAGCACCGTCACCCCTTCGGATTTCAGCAGCTCGTAGAAGTTCTCCGGCGAGCGCGAGGTCTCGAACGGGACCACGACGAGCTTCGCGCCGTGGAGCAGCGCGCCCCAGATCTCCCACACCGAGAAGTCGAAGGCGTAGGAGTGGAACAGCGTCCAGACGTCGTCCGCGCCGAACCGGAACTGCAGGTCGGCCGCGTCGAGAAGACGCGTGACCTGGCGGTGCTCGATCATCACGCCCTTCGGGTTGCCGGTCGAGCCCGACGTGTAGATCACGTACGCGAGCGACGACGGCAGCACGCCGATGGCAATGTGATCCGGATTGGCGCGCGGATAGGCGGTGAAGGTGTCGCCGTCGAGGACGAGCAGCTTCTCGTTCGCCACCGGCACCTTGCCGGCGAGCTTCGCCTGCGTCAGCACGAGATCGACCGCGGCGTCTTCGACCATGTACTGCAGGCGCGCCGCCGGATAATCGGGATCGAGCGGCAGGTAGGCGCCGCCCGCCTTGAGGATGCCGAGGATGGCGACGAGCATCTCCAGCGAGCGCTCGACGCAGATGCCGACCAGCACGTCCGGACCGACGCCACGCTCGATGAGACCGTGGGCGACCTGGTTGGCGCGCTCGTTCAGCTCGCCGTACGTCAGCGTGTCCTTGCCGCGGACCACGGCAACAGCGTCAGGCGACTTCGCGGCCTGCTCTTCGAAGATTTCATGGATGCAGAGCAGCGCCGGGAGCTCCAGCGCTTCGCCGCCGCGCGAACGGAGCAGCGTTTCGTCGGCAGTCGTGAGGATCGGCAGTTGCGCGGCGGCCGCCTCCGGCGCGGCCACGATGCCGTCGAGCAGCACGACGAAGCTCTGCGCCAGGCGCTCGATGGTCCGGGCCTCGAACAGGCTCGTCGCGTAGTTCCACGTCAGGTTCAACCCGTCGGCGGTCTCGCTCGCATAGAGGCTCAGGTCGAACTTCGCGACCTCCTCGGCGCCACCCACACCCGTGATCTCCAGTTCCGGCACCTCGAGAGCGACACGCTCGTTGTTCTGCAGCGCGAAAAGGATCTGGTAGAGGGGCGGGTGGCTGAGGCTGCGCTCCGGCCGCACTTCGTCCACCAGCATCTCGAACGGGATGTCCTGGTTCGAGAAGGCGTCGAGGATCATCTGCCGGCTGTTCTGCAGGAGCTGCGTGAACGGCTGCTCCTCGGCGATCTCCGTCCGCAACACGAGCGTGTTGACGAAGAAGCCGATGAGCGCTTCGGTGTCCTTGTGATTGCGTCCCGACGAGGGGGTGCCGACGACCACGTCGGAAGTACCGCTCCAGCGGCTGAGCAGGAGGGAGAACGCCGTCTGCAGGACCATGAAGAGCGTCGCCCCGTTTTCGGAGGCGATGCGGTTCAGGGCGGCGAGCGTGTCCGCCTTCAGGCGCGTCAGGCGGCTCGCGCCGGCGAACTGCTGCTGCGCCGGACGCGGACGGTCCAGCGGCAGCGCGTGTACGTTCGGCGTGTTGGCGAGCTGCTTCTTCCAGTACGCGAGCTGCTGATCGAGCTCCGTCCCTTCCGTCCTCGCACGCTGCCAGGCGGCGTAGTCGGCGTACTGCACCGGCAGCGGCGCCAGGTCGGCCTGAATGCCGAGGCAGTGAGCTTCGTAGAGGGCGACCAGCTCTTTCACCAGGACGCCCATCGACCAGCCGTCCGAGGCGATGTGATGCATCGTGAAGAGGAGCACGTGCTCGCTCTCGCCGAGCGTCAGCAACCGCGCCCGCAGCATCAGGTCGGTCGACAGATGGAACGGGCGGGCCGCTTCGTCGCGCAGGAGCTGCTCGACGCGCGCCTCGCGCTCACGCTTGTCGACGCGGGAGAGGTCGACACGGCCGATGGCCACCGGCGCGGCCGGATGGACGATCTGCACGCCGATTCCGTCGCGAAGGTGATAGGTGCTGCGGATGACCTCGTGGCGCTCGACGATTTCGTCGAGGGAGCGCTGCAGCGCATCGAGGCGCAGGCTGCCGGTGAGACGGAGGGCGACCGGCATGTTGTACTGCGCGCTCCCCTCCTCCAGGCTGTCGATGAACCAGAGGCGCTGCTGCGCGAACGACAGCGGCAGCGGCTGATTGCGCGGCACGCGCGGGATCGCGGAGTAGCCCCCCTTCTCGCTCTGCGCCAGATGGGCGGCCAAATCGCGCACCGTGTTGTGCTCGAAGAGCGCCTTGACCGGCAGCGTGGCATTGACGGCCGCGTTGATCGCGCTCACGGTGCGCATCGCCAGCAGCGAGTGCCCGCCGAGGTTGAAGAAGTCGGCCGTCGCGCTGACCGGCTCGTCGAGCCTCAGGATCTCCTGCCAGATCGCCGCGATCGTCTGCTCCAGCTCCGTTTCCGGGGCGACGTAGACGTGCTGCGACTGCAGATCCGGATCCGGCAGCGCCGCCTTGTCGATCTTGCCGTTCGGCGTGAGCGGCAGCTTGTCGATGAAGACGAAGGCAGACGGCACCATGTAAGCCGGCAGCGCCGCTTTCAAGGCATGACGGTAGCGGAGCGTCAGCTCCTGCTGCTCGTCGTCACTGATTCCTGTGGGACAGACACTCTTGTCTGTCCCGTGTACCTGGTGAGCCGGACAGACAGGAGTGTCTGTCCTACAAGAAGCATCTTGAAGGTCGGCGACGAGATACGCCGCCAGGTACTTCTCACCGCTGCCGTCTTCCTTGACGACCACGATGGCGTGCTTCACGTTCTCCTGGCGGGCGAGCTGCGATTCAATCTCGCCGAGCTCGATGCGGAAACCGCGGAGCTGCACCTGGTTGTCCTCGCGGCCGAGGTACTCGAGACGGCCGTCCGAGCGCCAGCGGCCCAGATCGCCCGACTTGTAGATGCGCGTGCGGCCGATGCCGGGGAAGTCGTGGTGCAGGAAGCGCTCGGCCGTCAGCTCGGGGCGGTTCAGGTAACCGCGCGAGACGCCCAGACCGCCGACGTAGAGCTCACCCGGCACACCCATCGGCACCGGACGGAGCTGCTTGTCGAGGACGAAGCAGGAAGTCGTGGGAATCGCACGGCCGATGACGCTGGCCGCCCGGTCGAGCATGTCCGCCGAGACCTTCTGGAACGTCGTGTGGACCGTCGTCTCCGTGATCCCGTACATGTTGATCAGCTCCGTGGCCGGGTAGTACCGGTTCCACGTGCGGAGGCGCGACGGATCGAGTGCCTCGCCGCCGAAGACGATGTAACGGACCGCCATCGGCGTCCCGTCGAGGTACTCGCCGAGGCGGTAGAAGGCGCTCGGCGTCTGGTTCAGGACCGTGACCCGCTCCTGCGCCAGCAGCGCGAGGAACGAGGCCGGATTGTGGCGCGCCTCTTCCGGGACGATGACCGTGCGGCCGCCGTTGAGCAGCGCGCCGTACATCTCCCAGACCGAAAAGTCGAAGTTGAAGTTGTGGAAGATCGTCCAGACGTCCTGCTCGTCGAAGTGGAAGTCGAACCGGTCGTTCCGCATGAGACGGACGACGTTGCCGTGCTCGATGAGCGCCCCCTTCGGCATGCCCGTCGAGCCCGACGTGTAGATGCAGTACGCGAGTGCGCTCTGCGCCGACGGCACGTTCGGATTCGTCACCGGCGCGTCGAACAGCTCCCCCGCCATCTCGGCCAGCACGACTTCCTGCTCGACCTCGAAGCCGGCCGGCTTGTCCGTGAGGACGATCGAGCAGCCGGAGTCCTGCAACTGGTAGGCGATACGCTGCGCCGGCGCCTTCACGTCGAGCGGCATGTACGCCGCGCCCGCCTTGAGGATCGCCAGGATGGCCACGATCGTGTCGGCGGAGGCCGGCAGATGAACGGCGATCAACTGCTCCGGCTGGACGCCGCGGGCGAGCAGCCAGTGCGCCAGGCGATTGGCCCGCTCGTTCAGCTCGCGGTATGTCACCTGCTCGCCAAACGCCGTCACGGCCACGCGCTCGGCGTGCCGCTCGACCTGCTCTTCGAAGAGCTGGTGGATCAGCACGTCCGTCGGATACTCGGCGCGGTAGTGGGCCCACTCGTCGAGGAGGAGATGGCGTTCGGCGTCGTCGAGGAGCTCGATATCTTCGACGCGTACGGCGCCGCCAGTCGTGACAGTCGCTTCGAGGATGCGTTCGAAATGGCGGACGATCTGCTCGACGAACGGGACTTCGTGGATGTCGTGATTGAAGTTGACGTTACAGACCAGGTCGTCGCCGTCGTGATGCACGAGGACGTGCAGGTCGTACTTGCCGTAGCCGAGGTTGACCTCCTCGTGGCGCCACTGCAGGTCGTCCGTCGAGGCCGCGAGCGGCGCGGCGTCGTTGACGGAGAACACCACGTCGAACAGAGCCGTACGGCTCATGTCGTTCTCGGGACTCAGCAACTGCACGAGCTTGTCGAAGGGAATGGCGCTGTGCGCGTGCGCCCCCTCGAGCATACCGGCGTTGCGGCCCAGCACTTCGGCGGCCGTGTCGGTCGGCTCGAAGCGGGTGCGCAGCGCCACGAGATTGGCGATCGGACCGACCGTCGCGCTCGTCTCGTCCGTGCGGTTGTCCATGGACGTGCCGATGACGATGTCGTCCTGCTGGCTGTAGCGATAGAGCAGGCTGACGAACGCCGAGTAGAAGACGTTGAAGCGGCTCAGACCGTTGTCCGCGCAGAAGGCCGAGACCTTCGCATCGAGCTCCGGCGAGAGGCGGCGGACGACGTTGCCACCGTTGTAGGTATGAATGGCCTGGCGCGGGTGCGCCGTCGGCAGCTCGAGGGCTTTCGGTTTGTCGCGAAGCTGATACTGCCAGTAGAGGAAGAGCTTGTTCAGCTCACTCTCCGGCATCGTCTGCTGCCACTCGCTGTAGTCGAGGTACTGCAGTTCCGGGGAGGCCGGCGTGACACCGCGATAGGCATCCACGAGCTGGGCGAACAGCAGCCGGAAGGAGGGCTGATCGACCATGCTGTGATGCACCGTGACGACCAGCGTGGCGTCCCCTGCCGAACCGGCGTCGTTCCAGCGGGTGAGCTGCGCCCGTATCAGCGGGGCGGTGGCCAGATCGAAGGGGCGAGCGATCTCGCGAGTCACCAGGGCAGCGACCGCGGCCTCGTCCTTAGCAGCGGCCGCATCCTGCACGTCCAGCGGCACGCGGACCCGCTCGGCAATCTGCTGCCGCAGCGTCTGCTCGTCGAGGACGACGCCGGTGCGCAGCGCCTCGTTGACCTCGGCGAGCGCATCGAGCGCGGCCTGCAGCGCCACCGTGTCGACGGCACCGGTCAGATGCAGGACAAACGGGACGGTGTGATAGATCGGATGAGACTCGTACAGATTGCCGGTCTCGAACTCGTCAATGAACCAGAGCCGCTCCTGGTGATACGACGCCGGAAACGACGCTTGCGTCGTCTGCTCCAGCTGCGAATGGTCTGATTCCTCGAACGATATCGACATAGCTCTCCCCACACCAGCGGCACGGCTTCCGCGCCGGTGGTTTACGTTTATTGATCGGTTCGGTGGACCCGGAACTTAGTTGTCGCTCAGGAAGACACAGCGGCCCGCAGGCGAAGCACCTGCACCACTTCCCGGCAGCTCGGGTTGATGAACGGACTGCAATAGCTCAGGTTGTGACATCCCATAACTGCACGGGTCCATACAAAAATCCAAGTTATTTGTATGCACGTACGGGTGTCACAAGCGGCGGCGGATCGCTGGGTTCTGAATGGGGGACAGGCCTCTTGTCTGCGCAGCCGACCCGAACAGTGAGCCTTCGGGGCTTGCCGGAGGTTCGCGAAGTGACCCCGATTGGGAACGATCGGATGCAGCAGGCGGCGAAGAGCACATTGCCCTCACGAGGATGATGACGATTGCTCCCTGGCCGCCGCGTCCGCCGCAGCGCAGTCGGTCGCAACGATCGCCGCCTCCTTCGCCTCGATCATGTTCGGATCCGGCTTCTTGTCCGCGGTCTTGCTCGGGATGGCGGGTGCCGCGCCCGGCAGTTTCTGCTCCCTGCGGGAGCCGAAGGTCAGCGCGTAGGCCCAGGTGAACTCGGCTCCAAGGAGAAAGATCTGCGCGGAGTAGTAGACCCAGATCATGGCCATGACCAGCGAGCCGGCCGCGCCGAACCCCGACGTCACGCCACTCCTGCCGATGTAGATTCCGATGAGCGATTTGCCGATCGTGAAGAGCAGCGAGGTGACGCTCGCGCCGATCAGGACGTCCGTCCACGCGACCCTTACCCGCGGCATCACTTTGTAGATCATCGCGAAGACCGCCGTGGTGAGCACGTAGCTGAAGAGGACGTTGACGGCGCCGACCATGGACTGCCAGTCGGAAAAACGCGATCCCCACATTTTCCCCAACGCCGCCATCCCTGCGCTGACCACGAGCGAGACCATCAGCAGAAAGCTGATGCCGGCGATCGTCCCGAACGACAGCAGGCGCGTGCGCAGCAGGTTCCAGATTGCCGTCCTCGGCCGCTTCGGAGCACGCCAGATCCGATCGAGCGCATCCTGTAATTCGGCGAAGACCGAGGTCGCTGCGACCAGCAGCAGGACGAGGCCGGCCACAGCGGCAGGAACGCCTTCCGCCGGCTTGCTCGCACTCTCGAGCAGTTCCTGCACCGCCTCGGCTCCCTCGCGGCCCATCAGCCCCTGCAATTGCGCGGCGATCTCCCCGCGCGCTGCCTCGAGGCCGAAGATCATCCCCGACAGCGAGATCACGATCAGCAGGAATGGCGCAATGGAGAGCATCGTGTAATACGCCAGCGCCGCGCCCATGCTCTGCGCGTAATCGTCCATCCACGACGATGCCGCGGCCTTCGTGAGAATCCAGATGTTCTTGGCCGTCATGACCACTCTCTCGCGCTTTCTGGCCATGGTGAGAGTCTACGGCCTGGCTCCCCGTGACGGGGAACTTCCCGTCCTCGACCGGAACTGCATCTGCAGAAACGAAGAGCAGGAGCACCGACGGTTGGGCGGGGCTTTCGCCCCAATCGCGTTGACTTAGAGGTTTGCCTCATGTGGGACAGACACTCTTGTCTGTCCGGCCGACCCCGAGGTCCATTCCTCCAGACAAGCGGCCGTTCAGATGCACGGGACAGACAAGAGTGTCTGTCCCACATCTAAAGTAGTTGAGAGCGTGGGGCTGTAAGCCGGCGCTCGAACGCTTCGCGAATGCCTCCGCGACTGTGGCGAAGCGAAGCAGACCTTTGCCGGATCACTCCTGGAGCGATCGGAGATGCCTTGCGCGTGTCGCGGCTTGCTCTTCGAGTGTGGCGGCTTGGTCCTGGAGTGATCCCGGATCGTTTCGGAGCATCGGTGAATCGTCGTGGAGTGATCCGGAATCGTCCCGGAGTGATCGCAAATCGGTTTTGAGTGAGCGGAGATCGGTCTGGAGTGTTCGGGTCTCCTCCGGAGGACACCGGCAACACTCAAAAACCGATTCGGATCACTCAAAAACGATCTCAGTCTCGTCTGGAGATCCTTTCGGGACCGAGTTTCTCCGCCGCGAAGCGTCTGGAGCGCCGGCATCCCTCTTTCACGACGCGGCCGCAGCATTCGTCGCTTCCGGCGAGCCGCATCACCACCGACAATGAGTCGGATGCGTACATCGCTCGCTCCCGCACTCCTCCTCCTCGTCGCCTGTACGGCGACGTCCGGCCGCCACGTTTCATCTGTGACTTCCACTGCGCCGGTCGTGCGGCCCGGCATCGAGACGTTCCTCACCGACGTGCCGCCCGCCCTCCGCGGCAAGCGCGTGGCACTCATCACGAACCAGAGCGGGATCGACCGGTCCGGCGTCCCGGACATCGATCTCATCGCACGGCACAAGGAGCTGAAGCTGGTGGCGCTGCTCGCGCCGGAGCACGGCATTCGCGGGACCGCCGAGGCCGGCGAGAGGATCGATGACGCCATCGACGCCAGCACGGGGGTGCCGATCTATTCGCTGTACCTCGCCGAGGATCGCGGTCCGACGGCGGAGATGCTCGAGGGCGTGGACGTGCTGGTCTATGACCTTCAGGAGGTCGGCGGGCGCACGTGGACCTACGTCTCCACCATGGCGCTGGCCATGCAGGCCGCGGCGCGCAAAGGCATCCCCTTCGTCGTGCTGGACCGCCCCAATCCGATCGGCGGCGAGATCGTCGAAGGCGCACTGCTCGATCCACGCTTCAAGTCGTTCGTCGGCATGTACCCGATCCCGGCCCGCCACGGCATGACCGTCGGTGAGCTGGCCACCCTCTTCAACGTCGAGGACGGCATCCGCGCCGAGCTCATCGTCGCCAGGGCGGCCAACTGGCGGCGGTCGCAGTGGATGGACGACACGGGCCTGCCGTGGGTGAACCCCTCCCCGAACCTCCGATCGCTGGCCGCGCTGACGAGCTACCCCGGCACCGTCTACTTCGAAGGGACGACGCTCACCGAAGGACGAGGGACGGACCGGCCGTTCGAACAAATTGGCGCTCCGTGGCTCGACGCGCAGGCCGTCGCGCGCACCATGAACGGCCGGCGGCTTCCGGGCGTGCGCTTCGAGCCCATCACCATGCCGGTCGCCGCCACGGCCGCCAAACACCCCGGCCAGACCATCCCGGCGATCCGCTTCGTAGTCACGGATCGCCAGGCCTATCGGCCCGTCCATACGTCGCTCCTGCTCATCGACGAGATCCGCCGCCAGCACCCGCGCGATTTCGCCTGGACCGCGACCATCGACCGCCTCACCGGCTCCGACAAGGTGCGGCTGGCCATCGAAGGAGGATCGCTCCCGGCGCTGCTGGAGGAGTGGGACCGCGAGGCGACCCAGTTCCGCGAGGACCGCAAGCCGTACCTGCTGTACGAGTAGCGGGCGGCGCAATGTGGTGCATCGCAATCGTTTCCTCATGAAGCGAGCTTTCGTGAGGACGCGGGGACGCGCAGCCGCGGAGGCGGTCACTTCCGCTCCGTCGATTGCAACGGTCGAGCTTGCGCCGGCTCTCACTGTTCCGAACCCGTCGCGGTCGATGGAGCGCCGGTGCAGGAGTTTGCGGCCGAGGCGGGAATCACGGCCAATGATCCCGAAACATTCGCCCTACTCAGGGTGTTACAACGATTCACGATGACCGTCCTCCCTGAGCTTCGTCTGCTGGAACAGGCCCCGGGTGCCTACCTCATCCTTGATCCGAACCTCACCATTGTCGGGGTGACGAAGGCCTACCTGGCCGCGACGATGACGGTACGCGAGGAGATCATCGGGCGAATGCTCTTCGACGTCTTCCCTGACAACCCGGACGATCCGCACGCCACCGGCGCGCGCAACCTGCGCACCTCGTTGGAGACCGTGCTGGCTACGCGCGAGCCTCACACGATGCCGGTGCAGAAGTACGACATCCGCAGGCCGGCCGAGGACGGTGGTGGTTTCGAGGAACGGTACTGGAAACCGGTGAATACGCCGGTCGTGCTCGACGGCCGGCTCGCGTACATCATTCACGCTGTCGAGGACGTCACGCATCTCGCCAGGATGGAGTACCTCAAAGGGAAGAATGCGGAGGCCGCTGACGAGCTCGAGTCCATGCGCGTCGCGGATCGCGCCAAAGACGAGTTCATCGCCATCATTTCGCACGAGCTGCGCACGCCCATGACGTCGATCCTCGGATGGACGCGCATGCTGGCGCTCGGCGGGCTGGACGAACCTACGCACCGCGAAGCTCTGGACGCCCTCGAACGGAGCACGCTCGCCCAGGCCAAGCTCATCGAAGACCTGCTCGACGAGTCGCGGATTGCCGCCGGCAAGCTTCGCCTCGACCTGCGGGCGCTGGACCTGCGCGACGTAGTCGCCAGTGCCGTGTCGCTGGCGCGGCCCGCCGCCGACGCGAAACTGGTCGTGCTCGAAGCGCATTGCGGCGCGGAGGCCTACAAGGTGTTCGGCGATCCGGCGCGGCTTCAGCAGGCGGTCGGCAACCTCATCACCAACGCCATCAAGTTCACCCCGGAGGGTGGAGGCGTCGAAATACGCCTCATCCGCGACGGCTCCGATGGCGTCATCGAAGTTCGAGATACAGGCTGTGGCATTTCGCCCGCGCTGCTCCCGCACATCTTCGAGCGGTTCCGCCAGGGTGACAGTGACCGCGCCGAACGGCAGAGCGGCCTCGGGCTGGGACTGTCGATCACGCGCCACATTGTGGAGATGCACGATGGGTCGGTGCTCGCATCGAGCGGTGGTGACGGCGAAGGCGCTACCTTCTCGCTGCGTCTGCCCCTGCACGAAAGCGTCACCGTCGACGAGATCGCACGACGCGACGCGACCGCCCGAACAGCCGCAATGCCGCGACTCGAGGGCGTACGCGTCCTCATCGTGGAGGACGAAGTCGACAACCGGAAAGTGCTTGCGACGGCCATCACACATTGCGGCGCCGAGGTCCAATGCGCAGGTACGGCGGCAGACGCGCTCATCGTGATCCGCGACTGGAAGCCGGACGTGCTCATTTGCGACATCGCCCTTCCCGACCTCGACGGCTGCTCGTTTCTTACGCAGTTGCGCGCACGCAACGACGCGGCGGCGTCGACGCCGGCGCTCGCGCTGACCGTCCTCGGCCGGCCGGGCGAACAGGCGCGCATCACGGCCGCGGGGTTCGATCGTTTCCGCCAGAAGCCGATCGATCCAGTCGACCTGGCGCACGAGGTGAGCCGCCTCGCGCGGCGGAACGGTGTGCTTTCACCTGCGCCGCAATGACGCGATGGTGCGGCATCGCCTGACGCTCCACGCCGTTTCAGGCTGCGCCGCGCACACTGCTGCGGTGAGTACGAGCACCAGCCCGAGAGGCACCGGCACACGGCACAACAGTGGCGCGGGGAGGCGGCATCGCATAGCATGCGTGGGATGGGAGCACAGGTGGGACCGCGCGTTCTGGTCGCCGACGACGAAGGTTCGATTCGCCTGCTCGTCTCGAGTGTCCTGCGCCGGGCCGGCTTCGACACTGCTGAAGCCGAGGACGGCCAGGTAGCCATCGAGACGCTCGATGCGCAACTGTTCGACGCTGTCGTGCTCGACCTGATGATGCCGCGTGTCGACGGCTTCGGCGTCATCGAGCACGTGATCGCGACGAACCCTGACATGGTCGAGAAGATCGTCGTCGTGACGGCGCTCCCGAGGGCGGTGGCGAAACAACGGGTCCATCACCTCTGTCAGATCCTCTCTAAACCGTTCGACCCGAACGAGCTGCTCGCCGTCGTGCGCGAATGCGCGGCGCGGTAACGCCATCAGCCGGAATCTAAGCAGAACGCTCTCACAGCGGCCGTCATCTCGGAGTGCGGTGGCGGAGGGAGGGTGTCTCAAAACGGTGCGCCTCGATCTCTCCCTTGGTTCTGCCGCCGATGAACCGGCGCCTGCGGGCGCGGACAGACAGGAGTGTCTGTCCC
>DASWMP010000022.1:0-9589 GCA_036399695.1 Thermoanaerobaculia bacterium
GCGGCGCCATTGGTCGCGTGACGGACAGGATTGTCCGTCTTCCACTTTCGTCTACTCCTCGGCGACGGTGGTTTTGGCGATGCGGTCTCCCGTGCGGGGGCGACCGAAGGCCACCAGGATGACTTCCAGCAGGTTCCAGCCGGGGATTACGAGGGGCGCGTTACGAAGCAGAGACCGGGGGTAGCTGCAGCCTTCCCCTTTGGGCGTGAGCAGTCGTAAACCGAGCATCTGCTTGCCGATGGAGCGGCCTTTGAAGCCGTCGCGGATGAGGATGCCGAGGAGGAGGATGGCGAGGGCGGCCCACCAGACGATCTGGATGGCCTTCACGGAGCCGCCGATCCAGGCCATGGCGTAACTGACGATGGAAGCGGGCAGGACGAGGAGTATGGAGATCGAGAGGGCGTCCACCAGGAAGGCGGCGATGCGGAGAAGCGTCGTCTGTGAGCTGTCGCTCATGAAACCTCGGCGTTGTTTTTGACGTAGACCGGACTTGCAGGTGCCAGATGAACAGCCGGACCCATAGCCATTATTTACTGATCCCGACCCTTCTTCTCCTCGGAGCGTGCGATATGCCGCACGTCGCCGAACGGAAAGTGGCAACGATCGAGCGCCAGTGGCCGGCCGCCGCCATCCAGCGGCTCGAGGTGGGCGAAGTCGACGGCAGCGTCTCTGTCGAAGCCGGCGCCACCGACCGCATCACGCTCGTGGCCCGGGTCCGCTCCCGCGGCGTCGAGGCCAAGCCGAACGCCGAGAATCAGGGCTTCTTCGAAAGCGCCGTGGCCGGCACCACGCTCGTCGTCGGCCGCAAGGAGAAGAGCCGCAAGTCCTTCTGGACGCGCGGCGATGACGTGACGATCGATTACGAGCTGCACGTCCCGCCGCAGGTGGCGCTCGATCTCCGCACCGTGAATGGCCGCATCGTCACGCGCGGCATCGAAGGACGCACCGAAGCCGTCACGGTCAATGGTCCGCTCGACCTCGAGAGCTCCGGCAACCAGGAGCTGTCGGCCAACGCGGTCAACGGCAGCATCCGCGCGAAGTTCCTGACGTCGTTCCAGGGGGCGCGCTTCAAGACCGTCAACGGCGGCGTCGAAGCGATCCTCCCGCAGAGCGCGTCGTTCTCCGTCGATCTCTCGCAGGTGAACGGCGACTTTGAAGCGACGTTCCCGCTGAGCATTCACTCGAACCCCGGCAGCCGCCGCGTCTCGGGTGAGATCAACGGCGGCAAGCACGAGCTGCGCATCGTGACGGTGAACGGCGACGTGGAAGTGCTGCACCTGCCGGTTGCGCCGGTTGCGCCGGTGGCCCCCGCGGCGCCCGTCGCGGCTCCGGCACCGCCGGCTCCGCCGACTACGTAGTAGTTGGCAGTTGGCAGTTGGCGGTTGGCAGTGGAGACACCCGGTGCGGTGTGGCGTGCCGCGGTGCTGCCTCCGCCAACGTGCCTGTGCCTCCGGTTGCGGCACCTGCTCCGCCGACTACGTAGTAGTTGGCGGTTGGCAGTGGGCGGTTGGCAGTGGAGACACCCGGGTGCGGTGGTGCGCGTGCCGCGGTGTTTCTACCGCCAACTGCCAACCGCCAACTGCCAACTCGTAAGCGATACACTCGCGCCCCATGGCGAACCGCCTGCTGCCGATTGCGCTCTTCGCCCTGCTGACGCTTTCCGCGGTGGCTCCGATCCGCAGCTATGACCTCGGGTGGCATCTGGCCACGGGGTGGTGGATCGTCGATCACCAGGCGTTGCCGGCGACCGATCCGTTCGGGGTGGCCAGCGACCGGAAGCCGTGGATCAATGGGGAGTGGCTGTTCGAGGTGCCGTTGCCGCTGGCGCTGAGCGTCGTCGGGTTCGAGGGGTTCTCGGTGCTGCGGGCGCTGTTCATCGGGGGGCTGTTCACGTTGATCTACCTCCGCATCCGGCGCGCGCAGGAGCCGCACGTGGCGCTGCTGCTCGTGGCCATCGGCTTCGCCGGCGGGGCGGCGATGATCGACGTGCGTCCTTCGGCGGCGGCAGCGCTGTTCGTGGCCGTCGCGCTGTCGATGCCTAAACATCGCTACGCGTGGATCGGGTACGCGGTCCTCACGGCGGTCTGGATCAACGTGCATCCGTCGGCGCTCATCGCGCCGGCCATCGCGCTGCTGATGACGCGCGGGGCGGTGGCGCCGGTAGCGAGCGCGCTGGCGCTACTCGTCAATCCGTACGGCGTCAAAGGCATCCTGGCGCCGCTGGAGCTGACGCTGTTCGCGAGCAGCGGTGACTTCGTCAATGCCGAGTGGCTTCCGAGCTCGCCGATGCTCTTTCCGCTGCTCTACATCGCGGTGGTGCTCGGCTTTCTGGCGCTGGTGCGGGAGAAGGACGTCTTCCGCATCGTCCTCTTCGCCATGTTCGCCTATCTGGCGATGCGGCACGTGCGCAACCAGAACCTCTTCTTCGTCGCTTTCCCGCTGCTGATGCCGCCGGTGCGCGTGCCGCGGCGCGTGGCGTATGCGGCAGCGGCGGCGGCGATTGCGTTCATCGCCATCACCACCGATCACCGTCTCGGGCTGCCGCCGGAGCGCTTCCCGCTCGAAGCGGTGGCGCGTCTGCGCGAATCGCGGTTGATGGGCAACATCTACAACCCCGATCAATTCGGCGGCTATCTGATCTGGTCGTTCTATCCGGCGCGGCGCGTGCTCACGGACGGGCGCAACGAGCTCTATCACACGTACATCCCGGAGTACGCGAAGGCGCGGCTCGATTCACGCGCGTGGCAGGCGTTGCTGCGCAAGTACCGGATCGATCTGGCCGTGGACGAGTACCGCCCGCCGATGTCCGTGGTGGACGCGCGCACCGGACGGCAGACGGAGATGGATGCGTCGCTGGCTTACTGGCCGCGGAAGGATTGGGCGCTGCTGGCGCGGGACGAAGCCGGGATGGTGTTTGCGCGGCGGGCTGCGTTCACCGCCGAGGAGATCGCGCGCTGGGAGCTGCGCTGACGCTATGCCGCTGCGCCGAAGCGGCCCGTCGGCGAGCCGCGATCAGTTGACGACTTCGTTCAGCGAGAAGTGGCAGAGCTCTTCGCCCGGCCAGCGCTGCTGCAGCACGCGCTCGAAGTGCGGCTGGATGATCAGCTCATAGCGGTTCTCGAATCCGGGGTAGAGCTCGAGGATCGCTTTGCGCGCGCATTCGACCAGACTGCGGGCTTCGCGGTGCGAAGAAGTACGGTCGGAGGAAATGAGGTTGAGCGTGAGCTCAACGATCATTCGAATGCGGCGGATCCGCCTGCGCTCGAAGAACGCTGAGCGGACCTCTTCGGTTTGCTCGTATTCGAATTTTGGCATCGTAGTCACCCGGCCCAAACCACCCCGCGACTACTTGCATTCCGCTACTCCGGTTACAAACGGAGAGTTGGCGGTTGGCAGTTGGCGGTTGGCGGGAGAAGCGAAAACCAAGGGATTCGTTGCAAAGCAGGAAGCCGTTCCGGCAGGTGAACACAGGCAGCTTCCGCCGTCGTACAGGCGCACAGAGTGCGCCGATATTCTCGTGGGTGGAGGGAGCACGACGAAGGACGACGGGGGTATCGGCCCACTCTGTGCGCCTGTACGACGAAGCGCGCTCGGGAGGCGCGGCGGTTCCACTGCCAACCGCCAACTGCCAACTGCCAACTCGTTCGCTACGCGTGCTCGCGATCGCCTTCGGCCCAGATCTCTTCGGCGAGCGTCGGGTCGATGCGGCTTTCGTAGTAGCGGACGGCGGTGCGGGCGACGACGTGCACGGCGACGTAGTTCAAGGCGCCGCCGGAGATGGCGCCGACGACCGGGATCATCTTGGCCACACGTTCGCGGAGGAGACGGGTGCCGATCTTCTCGGCGATGACGCCCCCTTCGATGGTGGCGGCGCCGAGGACCGCGGCGATGCCCTGCTTGCCGACGCCGGCGCCGGCGCCGAAGGCGAGGCACGACAGCGCTTCCGAGAAGCGTTCGCGGCTGGTCGGTTCCTGCCCGTAGATCGTGGCGATGCCGAGGATCAGGCGGAACTGCTGGTAGATCAGGTAGGTGAGGTCGGCGCCGATCATCCCGACGGCGATGAAGCCGGAGGGTATCCCGGTGACGGCACCGGCGGCAGCGCAGCGGATGGCCGTGCGGCGCGTCAGCGTGCGGGCGTGCTCGGCGCGGCTGTACTCCGGCGCACCGGCGCGCAAGGCGTCCACTTCCTTCCGCAGCTTGTCGGTGTCGATCTCTTCGAACAGCGACAGGAAGACCTCTTCGAGGACCGTGTCCGCGCGCCGCTTGAAATCACGTGCTTTGCCCATGGTGAGCTCGACGATGTTACGGGAGGCTTCGGGAAGGGACGGGAAAGTGGTTGCGAATGCCATCTGAGCCGCGGTCAATCTGCCGCGGATTTGCTCGTGCTGCTGCTGGTTGAGGTGCTGCTGTTGTCCGGCTTCGACTCGGGCTTTGATTCAGACTTCGAGTCCGATTTCGTCTCGGACTTCGAGTCGGACTTCGATTCCGAAGAACCGGAGGCCGACGACGAACCGGACGAAGACGACTCGCTGGGCTTCGACGCGTAATCGTTCTTGTAGAACCCCGAGCCCTTGAACTGAATGGCGGGAGCGGAGATCAGTTTCTTCATGTCGCCGCCGCACTTTTCGCAGCGTTCCTGCGGCGGATCGTTCAGCTTCTGAATGACCTCGACGCGGTCGCGGCACGAGGTGCACTGATATTCATACAGAGGCATCAGGTTCTCTCTCTACGACAGACTAAGGAGGGCTGTCGCGTACAAATTTCAAGAGCCGAGCCGGCTCATTTTGGCATGCGAGTTTTCTTCTGCTGCAAAGACCTTCCCGTCGCGGAAATAGACGCCGGCGACGCCGCCGGTCCGGGTGCGGTAGTACCAGGCTTCGATGGTGGCGCCGCGGCGCTTGTTCTTCGCGGTCCAGCCGGGCATCGGCTTGCCGAGGATGGCCGCCACCTCGCGGTGGCTCATGCCCTTCTCGAGCTGGACGAGCTTCTCCCGTGAGACGGCCAGCCGCTCGACGGCGTCGCGCAGGCCGCGCATGGCGTCCTGGTTGTGCGGGTCGTGCTCGAGGACGGCGCGGTAGAAGCGGATCGAGTCCTGGTAGCGGCCGACGGACGCCAGCTCGTCGGCGAATTCGACCTGCATGCGGCGGAAAACTTCCCTGGCGCGGCCATGGTCGGGGTAGCGCTGGACGAAGGCGGCCACGGAATCGGCGTACACCTGTTTCTGCTTGGTGGTGGCGTCGGGAGCGAGCGCGGCCTTCTTGTGCTGAAGGACGTTGCGCCACTCGGCCTGGTGGTCCGGACCGTCGGCATTGCCGCCGCAACCGAGCGCGAGTGCCGTGACGAGCGCGAAAACAAAGGGAAACGTGCGCATCTGTCGACAAAGTAGCACAGGCGCGCTTCCTTGACAGCGCCGGAGAGCGGGATCAATAATCGCTGTTCCTTTGGGAAGCCTGAAAATACGGGTCAAGCCACAGCAGCGGGAGGATTTATGGCCGTGAGGGGCGAGGAAGTCGCGACTTCGATCGAAGCGCACGTTCGCGAAGCGATCGAAAGAATGGTGGCTGAGATCCACTCGTCCGTCGAAGACGTGCGCATCACGGTCGACTCGCAGTTGAAGGCCGCGCTCCAGAGCGTCCAGGCCGACGTCAAGAGCATTTCGTTCCTCCCGCACATCCAGAAGTCGATCGGGGAGCTGGAGTCGGAGTACGCCGCCGCACAGCCCGCCGCGGCTGCGCCCGCGACCGCCGGCGCCTCGCGCGTCAAGCATGCGCTGCAGACGATCGAGCGCGGCAAGTCGCAGGTGGACGTGCTGAACTCGCTGCTCGACGCCTGTCTCGACTTCGGCTCGCGCGCCGCCCTGCTGATCCTGCGGGGAGAAACGTTCTCCGGCTGGAAAGGTGTCGGCTTCTCCGCCGCCGGCGGCAACGACGAGATGATCAAGCGCTTCAACGCCGCGCCGGGGCTCATCCCCGAGCTGGACAGCGTGCTGCGCAACGAGCACGTGATCACCTGGGACGGCGCGAACCTCTCGACCCGCCTCGGCGTCCCCGCGTCCGATCAGGCCGTGCTGGTACCGATGGTCATCAAGGACAAGGTCGCGGCTGCCGTCTACGTGGACGCCGTCACCGACGATGGCTCGAAGTTCGACGCCTCGTCGATCGAGATCCTGGTCTTTGCCACGGGGCTGCTGATCGATACGCTGGCCATCCGCAAGAAGACGCCGTCTCCCAGCCTCACCGAGGCTACGGCCAGCGATGCGGACCTCGGATCGGCCACGGTCATGGCCCCGCCGCCCGCCCGGCCGGCTGCACCTGCGCCTGCGCCTGCACCGGCCCCCACTCCCGCGCCGGCACCGGCTCCGGCTCCGGCCGCTGCGGCGCCGGTGGCACCAGCCGCCGCACGTCCGGTCCCGGCAGACGAGAACCCTGACGCCACCCGTTCCTTCACCGCCGAGCAGATGCGGGAGATGATCTCCGCTGCCCGTCCGGGCTTCAACGTGCCGTCTGCCGATGAGTTCAGCGGCAGCAGCGCTGCCTCCGCTCCGGCGACGACTCGACGGATGCCGACGATGGAACGCGCCGCGCCCGCGCCCGCGCCTGCTCCCGTGGCTCCGCCTCCCGCGCCGGCACCCGCGCCAGCCGCGACCGCGCCAGCCACCGAGGAACCGGCCCGCAGCTCGACGCAGTACATCCCCCCGGCCGGCGTCCGCACCGGCAACGCCCTCGGCGGCAATCAAACCGAGGACGCCAAGAAGCACGACGAAGCCCGCCGCTTCGCCCGGCTGCTGGTGTCGGAGATCAAGCTCTACAACGAAGCCAAGGTAGAGCAGGGCCGCCGCAACCGCGACCTGTACGACCGCCTCAAGGAAGACATCGACCGCAGCCGCCAGATGTACGACGAGCGCATCGGTGAAGACGTGCGCAAGCAGAGCAACTACTTCTACGACGAGCTGGTGAGGATTCTGGCGGACGGCAAGGCGGAGTCTCTGGGCCTGTAGTAGCTGGGGCGCCCACCCCCGAGGTCCATTCCTCCGGACAAGCGGCCGTTCGGGTGCACGGGACAGACAAGAGTGTCTGTCCCACATCTGAAGTCAACGCCATTGGGGCTTTCGCCCGGGGCTACACCGCTGGCGCCCGCGGAGCGGGCCTGGATCTGCCGCGCGAACGGCCGCTGCCTACCGCCAACTGCCACCGCCAACTCCCTGTCCCCCAATCTGGCAGCGCCTTAGCACTAGGCTGCCCCTGTGAAGTTGCCTCGCAGCAGAAAGGCGGTTGCCATCGTCGTGGCGGCCGTGCTCGCGGTTACCGTCATCGCGGTCGTGCTTTCCCTTCGGACGAAGGAGACGGCCAAGGAAGTGGCCGAGGCGGCCGTCTCCTCGCAGCCCGAAGCGCCGCCTGATCTGCAGAAGTTTCGCAATCAGTTCACGGCCGCGCTCAAAGCCATCGCCGACAAGAACGGGCCGGAGGTGGTCAGGCAGCTTTCCGGTTTCAACTTCGGCTCGCGCGGCGTCGAGGAGTACCGCCTTTACTACCTGGCCCAGGGGCACGAGCTTGCGAAGAACGAAGGCGCCGAGCGGGTGACGCTCGCGCAGCTCTGGCGGCGGAACCCGAAAATGGTCGCCGGTCCGGACGCTGCGCTGAAGCTCGGGAACCTCTACACCGCGCGCGGCGCGTTCCGCAACGCGGCGGAGGTCTACGCCTCGATCCCCTCGCGCAGCGCCGTCGCGGCCACGGACGCCAACGCCCGCTGGCTGGCCATCGAGACGCGCCTCTACAACGGGGACGTCTCCGGGGCCCTCTTCGCGGCGCGCAACATCGCCATCCACAATCCCCGTTCGGAGCAGGCCGGCGATGCGCTCGCCGTGGCGCGCGCGCTGTCGGGCCTGGAGAAGGACGCGTCGCTGCCGCTCACGCCCTCCGAACGGCTCACGCGCGCCGAGGCGCTGCGGCTCAATGGGGATCCGCAGAGCGCCGTCGACGAGCTCACCGCGCTGGCCAACGTGGCCCCGGCGAGCATCCGCGACGAGGTCCAGCTCCAGCGCGGCCTGGCCCTGCACACGCTCCGCAGGTTCGAGGATTCGATCAAGACGCTCGAGCCGCTCACCTCGGGCGAGTTCAAGGTGGCGATTCCGGCGCTCAGCACGCTCTCGAAGAACTACCGCATCCTGGCCGCCTCGATCGATCCGACGGTCTACAAGACCATCAAGGAAAAGAAGCAGGTCGGAACGATCAAGCAGCGCGTCGGCAAGGGGAAGAAGCGGCGCACCATCACGAAGCCGAAGTTCCAGACGGTCACGAGGCAGATCAAGCTGATCGACCTGGCGAAGAAGCAGAAGAAGGACAACTACGACCGTCTCACGGCCGAGCGTCTGAAGGACCTGCTGCAGATCAAGAAGCTCGACGACGACCTGCGCCTCGAGGTGCTCAACTCCCTCATCGCCCGCGCGCAGTCGAAGAACCAGGACGATTACCTCCGCGAGATCATCCCGGCCGCGGTGAAGCTCGACCCCCTGGCCGATCCGGCGCTGCAGTACTTCTGGGACCGCGGCTGGGCGGCCTACACGCGCGGCGACCTGCAGGGCGCGCGCAAGACGTTCCGCTTCATCGCCGACACCTACACGACGAACACGAACGTCCGCCGCCAGTCCGAGTACTGGTTCGCCCGCACCTCGGAACGCCTCGGGCAGAAGGAAGAAGCGAAGGCCATCTATCAGAAGCTCGCCGGCGCGCCGTACGCCGACCTCTACGCCCTCCACTCCGTCCAGCGCGGCGCCACGCGCCAGCCGAACAAGACGAACCCGCTGAAGATCGAGAAGAAGGAAGACTGGGCCGAGATCGCGGAGAAGGACATGCCGGCGGAGCTGAAGCTGGCCTACGAGCTCACGGCCCTCTCGGACATGCGGGACGCGCAGCTCGAGATCCAGCGCAATGCCCGCCGCACGAACATCAAGTACGCCGAAGCGCTGATGGCCGACCTGTACCACAGCCGCGGCGACCTGATTCCGATGTACCGCTCGATCCGGAAGGCGTGGCCGCAGCTCGCGACCGTCGACCAGGATCAGGTCCCGAGCTACTTCGTCAAAATGTACTACCCGACGAAGTACCACGACTCGATCGAGAAATACGCGAAGCAGCACGGTGTCGATCCGCACCTGGTGATGGGGCTGATCCTGCAGGAGAGCTACTACAACCCGAAGGCGAAGTCGCGCGTCGGCGCCACGGGCCTGATGCAGCTCATGCCGCCGACGGCGAGGGACGTGTCGGCGAAGCTGGGCATTTCGTACTCACCGGGGCGCCTCGAAAATCCCGAGTACAACGTCCGTCTCGGCACCCGCCACCTGAAGATGCTCGTGGACATGTTCAACGGCAACACGTATCTCGCGGTGGCCTCCTACAACGGCGGCCAGGGCAACGTCATGAAATGGCGCCGCGCCGCGCCGGGCAAGCCGATGGACGAGTTCATCGAATCGATCCCCTTCCCGGAAACGCGCGGCTATGTGAAGCGGGTGACGATGTTGAAGAGTACGTACGAGCGGTTGACGCTTTGATCTCGGAGTGCGGTGGCGAACGCCACCGCTCTGGTACACGTA
>DASWMP010000023.1:0-1651 GCA_036399695.1 Thermoanaerobaculia bacterium
GGATCAATGGAGCCACAGCGACGATCCCCGCCACAGGCATAGCTGTGGCTCCATTGATCCTTCGCTGCGCTCAGGATTACAGGATCTGCCGCAGATCTCCCAGCCGCCTCGTCACGCCCTCTTTATCAAAGTACTCCAGTAGCGGAATCGCCACTTTGCGCGAGAGGCCGAAGAACTCCTTGAACTGGGCTACATCGATCCGCTCCCCTTTGCGGGCGCCGATCTTTTCCCGTGCTTCGGCTACCACGTCGCGGTGCACGTAGACGCCTTCGGCGAGGCGGAGCAGCGTGCCGTTCTTCACGAGGAAGAAGATCACCCCTTCGATCACTTTCGGGCGTTGGTGGATCGTCTTGATCAGTTCCGAGACGGCGGGGGTCTGGAGGCCGGCGTCGCGGTAGCGGTTCTCGATCTCGCGGGCCAGCTCACCTTCGGCGCCGCCGAGCGTCTTCGAGCGGCCGGGGATGTCGAGGGCGTCGCCGGAGAGCGTGGCGATCCGCTCGCGGGCCAGGTCCGACAGAAAGAAATTCACCAGGGCGCTGTCGGCGCCGGGCAGCAGCTTCTGCACGAACTCCGACTTTGGGAAGTTCAGGGCCATCTTCGTCGACTTGAAGTAGTGGTCGAGCAGGTCGATGGCGTGGCGGCGGAACTCGACCAGCACGTCCTGATGGATCCAGCGCCGTTCGCCGGCGTCGTGGAGGTTCGGCACCTTGCGCAGCTCGCTGCCGAGCGTCGCCTTGGCGATACCGGTGCGCGCCTGCACCTCGTCCAGCGTCAGGCCGCGCATCCCCTGCAGTTTCGCCATCAGCTCGACCCGCTCGGCCAGCGTGCCGCCGGCGAACGTCTCCAGCAGCTCGCGGCGCGTGCCGCGGCTCAGCTTCGGCAGATGCGCGTCGACGATCGTCCCGCCGGCAATGGTGAACGCGGGCGAGTAGCGGCGGATGACGAAGCGGTCCCCCGCCACGGCCACGACCGGCGATTCCAACCGCACCTGCACGAACGCGCTGGCGCCCGGCTGCAGCTCCCCTTCGGTGCCGTCCACGAAGCGGATCGTGCCGAGGAGCTCGGAGGCCAGGTGATGGAAACGGATGCGCGTCTGCTCCTTGAGCGGCTTCGCATCCGGCAGCAGGTCGAGCTTCGCCGTGATGATCTGCGACGGGCGCAGCGTGTTCGGATGGACGATCTGCTGGCCGCGGTGGAGCTGGTCGAGCGGGATGTCCGCGAGGTTCATGGACGTCCGCTCGCCCGCCGACGCCGAGTCGCGCGGCTCGCCGTGCACCTGCACGCCGCGGGCGCGGCTGCGATCGCCGCCCGGCAGCACCTCCACCTCGTCCTCCACGGCCACGCGGCCCGAATACGTCGTGCCGGTGATGACGGAGCCGAATCCTTTCATCGTGAAGACGCGGTCGATCGGCAGGCGGAAGACGCGCGTCTTCGCATCGCGGTCTGCGACGCCCGAAACGGAATCGAGCAGCGCGCGGCGCAGGTCGTCGAGGCCCGCGCCGGTCGTGCTGCTCACCGGCACGATCGGCTTCCCTTCGAGAAACGAGCCGGCGACGAGCTCCTCCACTTCCAGCCGGACGAGACCGACGATGTCGGCATCGACGAGGTCGGACTTCGTCAGCGCGACGACGCCCGTGGGGATGCCGAGGAG
>DASWMP010000024.1:0-11225 GCA_036399695.1 Thermoanaerobaculia bacterium
TCTGAATGTGGGACAGACACTCCTGTCTGTCCGCGCCCGCAGGCGCCGGTTCATCGACGGCAGAACCAAGGGAGTAGATCGAGGCGCACCGTTTTGAGACACCCTCCGTGCGCCACCGCACTCCGAGACCAGGCCGTTGCAGCACCATGCCCGGACGTCGATGCGCGCCTATGCCCGGCAGTCCGCAGCCCGCCTGGGCGGGCTGCATCGTCGTAGCCCTGGGCGAAGCCCCAAGGGCGTTGACTTAAAGGTTTGCCTCATGTGGGACAGACACGAGTGTCTGTCCCACATCTAAAGTCAACGCCGTTGGGGCTCTCGCTGCTCCCTGTCAGTCTCTCACATGTGTATTGACAAATGTAAAGAGCGAACACATATTCGTTTCCATGAATACGAACGCTGTGAAGCCCCACATCTCTCTCAACGTCCGCAACCTCGCCGCGAGCCTCGCTTTCTACGAAAAGATGCTGGCGATGAAGGCGACGAAAGTGCGGCCGGGCTACGCCAAGTTCGACGTCCAGAACCCGCCACTCAACCTCGCCATGAACGAGGTGCCATCACTCGGCGCCAACACGACGCTCTCCCACCTCGGCATCCAGGTTGCCTCGACCGACGACGTCCTGAACGTGCGCCAGCAGTGGGCCGAGGCCGGCCTGGGCCCCCGCGAAGAGATGCAGACCGAGTGCTGCTATGCCAAGCAGGACAAAGCATGGGTGCACGACCCGGACGGCAACGAGTGGGAAGTCTTCGTCGTCCTCGCCGACTCGGCAAAGATGGGGGGAGAGGCGGGTTGCTGCACCACCGACGGCCAGTGCGCCACCGCGTAAACGCTTTCTCGGAGTGCGGTGGCTTCCGTCCGCCGCCGCACTCCAAGGAAAAGGGCCCGGGTTTCCCCGGGCCCTGAGCTCCGATCGCTGATCCCTGGCGGCTACTGGTCCGTCTCGAACGACGTGACCATCACGCGCTGCAGCTTGAGCTGATTCTCGAGGCAGCCCTTTGCGAGGCACTCGTTGAAGAAGACGTCCGGGGTACCGGTCGAATCGAAGTTGCCGCGCATCAGGAGGGCGCCGTAGTAGGTGGCGTTACCGGAGCCCTCGTAGCCGCCCTCGTTGTACATGGCGCCCCAGAGGAGGGGGGCCAGGCGCACGAGAGCGCCGCCGTCGTCATAGGCGTTCGAGGTGCAGTCGCGGGCCGGCGACGTCGTCTTGCAGGTGATGGGGACGTTCTCCCCCTGCTTCACCTTCGGGCGGCGGACCGTGACGTTCGTCGGATCGGCCCATTGCACCAGGAGCGAGCCCTTCGGATTGTTGACGTCCGGGTAGGTGAAGTTGAGGTAGGGCTCGTGCGGCTCCGAGCAGTCGCCGGCCGTGCCCTTCGTCTCGTCGGGTGGCGTGCAGTTTTCCGTCCAGGGAACGGGGAGCCAGATCGTGCCGGCGGCGAAGACAGTGCCGTCAGGCTGGGTCAGCGCGGTCTTGTTCAACGCCACGTGCACGTCGAAGACGCCGTTGTCGTTGACGTCCTGTGAATCCCAGACGCCGTTGCCGCGGCCGTAGACCACGAAGTCGCCGTCCGGCAGCGAGTTGCCCGTCGGCGTGATCTTGAACTTCTTCGTCACCGGGTTCACTTCACGATAGCCGGTATCGCGGAACGGCTCGCCCGGCATGGCGTAGAGGTCGTCCGAGACGAGGTTGCCCGAGCCGGTGGTCCCGAACGCCTTGGCGTTGAGGTAGATGTAGCCCTGCATCTGGTAAGGGCCGCCGGCGCCGGCGTTCAGCTTGATGGCATCGGTCAGCGTGCCGCCCTTGCCGAACTGCGGATTCTTGCCGTTGGCGGTATCGAAGAAGTAGAACCCGGCGCCGAGGCCGTTCTTCTTCGCGTTCATCCAATCGAGGACGGATTTCGTGGCGCCGCCCGGTCCGACGAAGTTGTTGCTGCCGGCGTAGCTGAAGTAGTAGATGCCCTGGCCCGGCTCGTTGTTCGACCCCTGAGCGATGGCCTTCCAGAACTCGAAGTCCATCGTCGGGAAGAAGACCTCGAGAGACTCCGGCTTCGGGCTCGTGTCGGTCACGGTCTGCTTCTGGAAGACGTTCGAGTAGCGGGTGGCCGGATCCCAGGTGATCTGGTCGAAGTCGCAAGGGTGGGGGTTGGCCGAGTTGCAGGGGGTGTTCTTGCTGTTGCCGAGGCTGACCTCACCGCGGGAGCGGGCGTGCAGCCACGGATCCTCGATGGCCACGCCCAGCAGCGAGTAGAGCCAGTTGTACTGCGAGTACCAGTCGGACGGATCGATGCGGAACTGCCGCGCCGCCACGGTCTGCCACGTGATGCCGTTGTCGGTGAACGTCGCCCCGACGGAGAGGCCCCACGCCGGCTCCGTCGTCGCGTTCGACGTACCGGCGCCCTGGGCCACATAGGCGAACTTCGCCAGGCGGGGGTCGGAGACGATCGTGGAGTTCGGGGCGTTCACCACGTCGCCGGCGGCGTAGCCGGTCGACTTCTTCCACTCGTTCGTCGAGTCGTAGCCGTACTCGAAGTTCATCTGCTCCTTCGCGTCGAACCACGGCATGCCCACGGCCGGACGGGCGAGCTGCATTTCCTTCTCGGACAGCACCTTCCCCCAGTAGACGTGGAAGTTGCCCTGCCCGACGAGGGAGCCGGACGTCTCGATGGCGCCGTCGACGATCGGGAAGGGGGTCTCGGCGATCACCACCTTGACCGTACGCGTGGCCGCCACGCGCGTGCCGACGAGCTTCTCGGCCGTCACGCGGACGGTGGCCACGCCGAAGCGCGTCGTGTTGTCCACCGTGTAGAAGCCGGCGGCATTCACCTTGGCGCCCGGCATCGGCGGGGCGTAGACGCGGATGTCGGTGATGCGGACGCTGTTGTCCGGGAAGAGGGCCGTGTTCAGCGTCGTCAGGTACGTCGTGGCGACGTTGCCCTTCGTCGAGTTGATCATGACGTCGGCGTGCTCTTCGTCACCGTAGAAGCGGTCGCGGTTGTTCACGCGGAAGGGGGCGTCGAACAGCAGCAGCCCCGCGCGATCCTTGTAGTAGTCCAGCGTGCCGCCGCCGAGATCGCGCTGCGTCTTGATGGCCACGTTGTTCGGCGGCAGCAGCCCGCGGGTGAGGGCCCACGGCGCGTCCTGGAACATCTCGATGACCGAGCGGGCGCCCGCTTCGGCAGCCACCTGGGCCTGCACGAAGTTGCGCTCGTTGACGGCGATGATGCTTTCGGTCTCCGAGATGGCCACGAAGCCGAGGCCGAGCAGCGACAGGCCGACCATGACCATCAGGCTGACCAGGAGAGCCGAGCCCTCCTGGCGTTTTTTCGGGTTGCGGTTGCGTTTACGGCGATCGTTCTTCATGACTCGTTACCTCACTGGCACGCGGCGCCGGTCGGCTCGGTGCAGGTGCCGAAGTTCGGGGCGATGGAGCAGACCTTACGGTCGCCCGTCGTCGTGCGGTACACGACGCAGACGCTGTTGATCGGGTTCTTCGAGAGCTTCTTGTTGCCCTTGAGGTCGAACGTGGTGGTGATGGTGTACGTGGTGTCGTTGGCCGCGACCTTCGATGTGCCGGCGGGCGCCGTCACCGTCGTCGTGGCGAGCGTGCAGTTCGTCGCCACGACGCCGCCGCCGGGGAAGTTGACGGTGTCGAGCTCTTCGCCGACTCCCGTATCCCAGCCGATGATGATCTTCTCGAGCGTGAGCTGCTCGGCCGACGAGTTCTTCACCTTGATGTTGACGTTGTTCGAGCCGGAGGTCCACGAAACAACCGTCGGATCGCTGTTCCGGTCGATCAACGAGCAGGAAGGGGCCGGCTGGTCGAGGACGTAGCGGTCCGCGTACATCGTGCAATTGTTGCTGTCCGTCACGAGGATGCGGATGCGCGCCGGGACACCGTCGCTGGTGTCGGGCAGGGAAGCCGTGGCGGTCTTGATCGTGCCGGTGGCAGTCGTGGTCGTGCCCACCTGGACGTCGTTCTGGAAGACCGAGATCTCGATCTGCTTGACGTTGTTGGCCGTGTTGACGCTCACGGTCGCCGGCGGCTCGACGATCCAGGGATCGGCCTGGGTGCCGGCGCCGCCGTAGATGGTCGGGATGCTGACGGTGATGGCGCCACCGTTGAAGCTGCAGGGGTAGTACATCGGATCCGATTGCGGGCCTTCCGCGCAGTCGGTCGCGGAGACGGTGAACATCCACTCGGCCAGCCTGTCGATCGTCAGGGTCTTCTCCGTCGCCCCGTTCGTGACATCGCTCCACGTCGGGGTGAACGACGCCCAGGTACCGTTGACGATGTTCTTCTTCCAGGCCCGGATCGTGTACTTGTCGATGGCGATCGTGTTGCCGGCCGTGTCCTTCGTGACCGGGTTCCAGGTCAGCGTGACGTCGCACTGGAAGGCGTTGCAGGAGTCGCTCTTCTTCGTCAGCGACGTCGGCTTGACCGGGGTGATGCCGGCCGTGGTCCGATTGGCCATTCCCTTGATGGCCGGATCGGTCTCGGCCGGGAAGACCGGGCCGATGGCCTGGCCCGCGTTGTTCGTACTGTTCATGCTTTTGTCGCGGGCGCAGTAGTCGACGACCTGGATACGGTAGTAGTAGGGCGTGCAGTTCGCCGCCTTCGTATCGAGCCACGTCTCGTTGTCGACGTTGAGCGTCGGCTGCGTGGGGCTCCCTTCGTCGAGCACGCGCTCGACGTCGGTGTCGTCGATTTCGAAGTCCACGCGGCGCGAGCGGTAGACGCGGAAGTAGCGCTTTTCGGCCAGCGGCATCGTGGCCTGGGTCATCGACGTGCCGCCGCTGCAGATGGCTTCACGGGCCGAGCTGTCGTTGCCGATCAGAGACGGCCACTTCAGCTCAATCTTGTTCTCGAGGGCGACGTACGTCGCGTCATCGCCGCCGCTGGCGTCGAAGTCGGTGACGGCCGCGGGAGTGGTGCGGTTCTCGACGTCGATGCCGATGCAGTTCGACGTTGCGGCGCCCCACTTGTTGATGGCCTGGACGGCGAAGTACCACTTCTTCCCCGGCTCGATCTTGCGGCCGGCATAGCCGTCGAGGTTCTGCCCCGCATCCTCGGAGTAGGGGAAGCCGCCGGTGCAGTCCGTGTCGTAGAGGATCGAGTAAGAGTCGACCGCACCGCCGGCGGCGGGCGCGGCCCACGTCAGATACACGGCGTTACAGGCACCGGCGCAGACCGATTCCAGCGTCGGCGCCTGCGGGGCCGTGGTGCTGAACTCCTGCATGCCGCGGCGGCCGAGGTTGCGCGGCACGATCATGCTCGTCAGCTCGTACTTGCGGTACGTCGGCGCGACCGTGTCGGTCGTGTCTTTGAACGAGGCGTCGGGCTGCGGGTTCATGCCGACCAGCGCGATCTGGATCGACTTGATCGAGGTGCGGGTGTCGCGTCCGGCCACGATGTCGTCCGGCTTGGCGGCGTCATAGGGGCCGTCGCCGTTCGGCAGCGTCGTGATCTCCTTCGTGCCGGCCAGATCGCTGTAGTACTTGAACGTCAGGCTGCGGATGTTGTCGGCCAGCGGCGTGCCGACCGGGCGCGCCGACGTCGGGTCGAGCGTGTAGCGGTAAAGGGTGTACGGCGGATTCGCGTTCGTCAGGTCGACGCCCGAGATCGTGACCGTGTTCTCCTTGTTGCGATTGCCCGGGTGCACGCTGCGCGGGACGTTCGTGTCCGCGTAAAAAGTGATGGTGCCGGTGTTCTTGGCCGCGTTGGCCGACTGCAGGGCGTACGTCACGATCTCGTCGTTGCCGGTCGTGACGACCTTGAACTGCTCGGTCTCCAGGTTCGGGACGCTGTCCTTCCCTTCCCGGCCGTTGTCCTTGGCGGCGTCCGACTCGAAGTCGAAGTTGCCGCGGATCGTGATGGCCGTGGCGCCGGCGTACTCGATCTGCTCGTCCGGCTGCTGATACTGGATGTTATCCGTCTCCTGCCAGATCAACGTGGAGGGTGCGGCTTCCTTCACCTGCACCTTCGAGGTGGTCAGCCAGACCGGGGGGGAGGCGTTGCTCAGGCCACCGGCCGTGGCGACGTAGGTGTGGCCGTTCGGCGGATCGGGCTGCACGAGCGAGCCGGCCGTGTAGGTGGTGTTCGGCTTCCACGGCGTGGCCAGGGAGCTCATGGGACGGCCGTCGCGGTCGAAGTCGTAGCCGGCCATGCGGATGTCGCCCGTCAGCTTGTCGAAGGCGACGCGCGTGCTCTGCTGCATGTCGGCCGCTTCGTTCGACGTCTTGAAGATCTTGTTGCTCTGGTCGTAGATCATGAAGGCGGCCAGCATGATCACGGCGAAGATGGCGGTGGCGACCAGGATCTCGGCCAGCGAGTAGCCGGCCTGACGGCTGCGGTGGATTCGGGGTGCGTGCGTCATGGACATCTCCTGGTCAGAAATTGCGATTGAACTTGACGACGTCGACGGCGACGTTGCGGTCGCGGGCGCCTTCGTCCCACTGCGTGATCACGCGGATCTGCATGACGGCGGCGGTCGTGGGGTTGTTGGCGGTGCCCATGTTGCGCGGTGTGAAGACGAGCGTGACCTTGCCGTCCTGCATTCGTGACTGCGGCAGCAGGGTCTTCCAGCGCGTCAGGTACATCGGGCCGGTGGCCTTGTCCTTCGACAGGTCGGCCGTCGAGCGGATGAAGCTGTTCGGGTAGGCGCGGCCGGCGACCGTGTTGCTCGACAGCGGCTCGGTCGCCGAGATCGTGAAGTACTCGAGGACCTGGGACATGCTGAGGGGCTGCAGGTCCTCGCTCACGTGCGTGCCGACCGAGGTCGCGCGGGTGAGCTGCTTGCCGCTGTAGACGTTACGCCGCCCGAAGACGAACAGCGTGGCGATCGACAGCAGCACGGTGCCGAGGATGGCCATGGCGATCAGCACCTCGACGAGGTTGTAGCCGCCTTCCCGGCGGCGCATCGTGCGGGGGGACTTCATCGTCGCTTCCTCCACTACTGCGCTCCGACCTTACCGGTGGTGCGCACTGAGACGGTGTACTTGGGGATCGGGATCTTCATATCCGACTTGACCTCGAGCGTGCCGACGCCGCCCGGCACCTGGGCCGTGCCGTCGCGGTCGAAGATGAGATCGGGCTTCGAGTCGCTGCCGACGCTGTCCGGGATGTTCGTGGCGGTGAAGTAGACCTCGTTCTCGAGCGTGCGGGTCTTCAGGGTGGTCCAGGCCACGCCGCGGTCGCGCGATTCGAGGATCTCGTAGCTGCCCGGCTTGGCGTCAGGGCTGAAGGTGATGCGAACCATGGAGTAGTTCGCCACCGCCCGCTGCCGCGCGCCGCGCAGATCGTTCGTGAACGTGCGCATGGAGGTCTTGAGCCGGGAGGAGCGATACATGGTGATGAAGTTCGGCACCGCGACAAGAGAGAGGATGCCGACGATGGCCAGCACCACGAGCATCTCGGTCAACGTGTACCCCCGCTCAGCGGCAGAGAGGCGTTTGCTCATCATGGAGGGGGTCTTTTAGCGAGCCCGGTGCCACGGGGTAGAAGTGACGTTAAGTATCTGCCGTTCAGGTAGTTAGGTCACTTCGCTTAACCATGCGCCTGGCGCGATGAACGCCACTCTGTCACGAAAAGTAACACCACTGCAGCGACGACGACGCGAACATGACGGGCGGTGCAGCGAGTGGAGGACGGACAATTCTGTCCGTCACGCGAGAAAGCAGCCTCGAAGCAAAGTCCTGGTGCAGGTGTGCGGAAGTGCAGCGTGGTCGCGCCATTTCTCGCGTGACGGACAGGATTGTCCGTCCTCCACGAGAGCCTTCGAGCTTGCTTCCTTCTGATCACCGGCTGCGCTGCGCGCGGTGCCCGTGACGTAGCGGCACAGCAGGCATTGCGTTCGCAGTTATTCGGAGTGAGTCGCAGGCCTTTTCGCCGGCAGCTCATCCTTGACCACTGCAGTCACACCACGCGACGCCCGTCGCGAATCAGGAGACCCTCATGCGCAGCTCACGCGCCTTCTTCCTCGCAGCCCTGCTCGCTCTCACAGCGTCGGCCGCCAGCGCGGCCACGTACTATGTCGACGATTCAGGCAGCAACTCCAATCCCGGTACGCTCGCCTCCCCGTTCCGCACCATTACCTACGGCCTGACGTTCCTCACCAGCCCCGGGGACACTCTCTACGTGCGCGGCGGCACGTACAACGAGCGGGCCGTGATCTGGAACAAACAGGGCACGTCGACCGCCCCGATCTACGTCGGCGGGTACAACGGCGAGCTGCCGGTCATCGACGGTACCGGGATCGGGCCGCACTCGACCGTGTCGATCAACGCCTCGTCGTACGTGACCTTCGACGGCTTCAAGGTGCAGAACGCGCCCCAGACCGCCATCCTGATGTGGAATGCCCACAACATCACCGTGAAATACTGCACGGTGGAGACGGCCATCAACGCCGGCATCCACGCCGGCGGAGATACGGTCGGCGCCGCCCACGACATCGTCATCCGGAACAACTCGGTCAGGAACACGGTCCGGGAGAACATCCCCGGAAACAACCCCACGAGCTGGGCGCAGGCGGTCTCCTGCGTCTACGCGAACAACGTCACGTTCAAGGACAACTACGTCTACGAGAACTACGGCGAGGGGATCGACTGCATCGTCAGCGACAACTGCACGATCACGAACAACAAGCTGTGGGACAACAAGGGCTCGAACATCTATCTCGACAACGCGCAGTACTCGCTCGTCGACCGCAACTACATCTACAACACCGGGGACAGTGAGTACTTCCGCGACGGCTCTCCATCGCCGGGCATCACGGTGGCGAACGAAACCTATGCCGTGCAGAACCCGGCTACGAACCTCACCATCACGAACAACATCGTGCACCGGACGGGCGTGGGGTTCGTCTACTACAACTCGCAGTACGGCGGCGGCATGCACTACACGCTGATCGCCAACAATACGTTCTACAAGACGGTGAACACGACCACGGGGATGATCTACATCGAGGACGGCGCGACGACGAACGTGCACGACACCACGACCATCGAGAACAACATCTTCTATCAGAGCAGCGGCGTGCGTTACGCGCGGGCGCCGACGGTAGGCATCACGTGGCGTACGAACAACTGGTACAACGGCACCTCGGGGACGCAGATCACCGGAGTGGGCGATGTGACGTCCGACCCGCTGCTGGTGAATGCCGGAGGCTGGAGCGACACCGATTACAAGCTGAGCGCGACCTCGCCGCTGAAAACCGCCGGCACCACGAACGCGGTGACGACGGACTACTGGGGCACGACCCGTACGGCGTCGTACTCGATCGGCGCCCACGAGTACTGAGTGACGCCGGTCTGGCGTCTCCCCTGAGACGGCGGGTGGAGGTATCGTGACCTCCACCTTGTTCACGCTGTTTGCACTGCCGGCCTTCCATGCATTCGTGCATCACTGGCAGGAGACGTTGATCGCGCGCCGCCTTACCCGGACCCGGGCAGGAGCGGAAGCATGACGGCCGGAATGCTTGCTCTCGTGATCGTCTCCTGCAGCGTCGCCGCGGACGCAACGGCGGTAGCAATTGCCGCTGCCGTCCGCGGGATCACCTTTCGCCGGGGGCTGGCGCTTGCCGTTGCTTTCGGTGTGGCGCAAGCCGTCATGGCGGGAATCGGCTGGTTTGGCGGAGCGGCCCTCGGGGACCTGTGGGCCGCCTGGGATCACTGGGTGGCGCTCGTTCTCCTCTCCGCCGTCGGAGCGAAGATGATCAAGGAAGCGATGAGCGCGGACGAGGAGCGGGAAGCGGCCGCCGACGGCCTGGCGTCACTGCTCGTGCTGGCCATTGCCACGAGCATCGACGCTCTGGCCGTCGGCGTTTCGTTGCCGACCCTCGGCGTGACGCCGGCCCTGTCGCTGGCGATGATCGGCGTCGTGACGCTCATCTTCAGCGGCGCGGGCGCTGCCTTCGGCCGTTTTCTCGGCGAACGATTCGGCCGCGCAATGGAAGTGGCCGGCGGCATCGCGCTGATCGCCATCGCACTGAAGATCGTGTACGAGCACACCAGGTGACCGCGGGCTGATGCGAACCGGCCGCACCGTCACCCCCGGCGTTCGTCTGCTACGGGGCGAAAGGGCCGATCAGGAACACCACCGGCCATTAGGCGTTAACTTTAGATGTGGGACAGACACTCTTGTCTGTCCCTTGCACGCGAACGGCCGCTTGTCTGGAGGACCTCGGGGGTGGGCCGGACAGACAGGAGTATCTGTCCCACATGAGGCAACCAACGCCATTGGGGCTTCGTCCCGGCGCTTCGGGACGTACACGCGCGGAGGCGGCGCCTCACGGACACGGATATGGCGCCTGCAGCGCCGGCGGAACGCCGAGTGCCCGGAGCAGCGTCAGGAAGAGGCTCCACGTGATGGGGACGTGATCGAATAGGGGAGCATCATCGACACCACCGTGCCGGCGCCGGACGAACGAAGGACGTAGCGTTGGCAGAAGACGGCCACCAGCGGAAAATGCGGCGGTGCCTTTCCTCGCGCTCGCGCTCGTCCTCGTTTTCCTGCTGATCTTCGTCGTCGTCATGGTGCCGCTGTCGATCGCCCTGCGCTTCCGCGCGAGCTCGACGCGGCGGCGCGCGTGGGGCTGGGTCGTCACGCTTAATTTCTTCGCGTCCTGCGTCTCCGCAACAGTGCTGCTCATCACCGCGGGCGTGAGCAACGCCTGGATCCCGAATACGTTCGTCTACTCGGGGATCGGCCTGGCCTGCGGATGCGCGCTCGGGCTCCTCGGCCTGGCCCTGAGCCGGTGGGAGACCACTCCCGGCGGACTGCATTACACCCCGAACCGCTGGCTCACCCTGATCATCACGCTGGTGGTGACGGCGCGAATCCTCTACGGCTTCTGGCGCGCCTGGAACGCGTTCCAGACCACACCGGCCAGCGAATCGTGGCTCGCCAACTCCGGCGCCGCCGGCTCGATGGGAGCCGGCGCGGCGGTGCTCGGCTATTACGTCGTCTATTGGGCCGGCCTGCGACGAAGAGTGAAACGGCACCGCGCAGCACACGAGTTGCGTGTCCGGTAGAGCGCGACCGCGCAGCCCGTTTCAAACTTTCAGGTGGGCGAGTCCAAGTCTGCGTCCCGGGCGTCGACACTCTGCATCTCGGAGTCAAAGCTTTGGGTCTCTGAGTCAAAACCTCGAGTCGCCGAGCCGAGGGTTTGAGTCTCTGAGGCAAAGCTTTGTGTTCCTGAGGCAAAGCTTTGTGTTCCTGAGGCAAAGCTTT
>DASWMP010000025.1:0-13196 GCA_036399695.1 Thermoanaerobaculia bacterium
TTCGAATGTAGGACAGACACTCCTGTCTGTCCGCACCAGCAGGCGCCGCTCTTCAGACTACTTCGTGGGCTCGCGATACGCGTCGTGCAGCTTGACCGGCTTGCTCTTGCGGCGGAGCTGGATGTTCAGCACTTCCACGAAGACCGAGAAGGCCATGGAGACGTAGATGTAGCCCTTCGGGATATGGAAATCGAGGCCCTCGGCGATGAGCGTGGTGCCGATGAGCAGGAGGAAGCTGAGGGCGAGCATCTTCACCGTCGGGTGACGATTCACGAAGTCGCCGATCTTGCCGGCGGAGAGGAGCATCACGGCGACGGCCAGGACGACGGCCGTGATCATGACGCCGACGTCTTTGGCCATGCCCACGGCGGTGATGACGGAGTCGAGGGAGAAGACGATGTCGAGCAGGGCGATCTGCACGATGACCGAGGTGAGCGACGGCGCCACGCGCTTGGTGGTCTCGCCTTCCTCACCTTCGAGTTTGTCGTGAATTTCGTGCGTGGCCTTGCCGATGAGGAACAGGCCGCCGCCGAGGAGGATCAGGTCACGGCCGGAGATCCCCTGGCCGAAGACCGTGAAGATGGGGGCGGTGAGCTTGACGATCCAGGCGATCGACAGCAGCAGCAGGACGCGCATGATCATCGCCATCGCCAGACCGATGGTGCGGGCGCGCTTCTGCTGCGCTTCGGGCAGTTTCCCCGAGAGGATGGAGATGAAGATGACGTTGTCGATGCCGAGCACGATCTCCAGCACCGTCAATGTGAGCAAAGCAACCCACGCTTGTGGATCAGAAAGCCAGGCCATGATTGAACCTCCGAAGTGGCGCGGATTCTAGTGCGAGGAGAGGCGTTTTTGGTTTTCGGTTGTTGGTTTTTGGTGAGGGCCGAACCACCAACAACCAAAAACCCAAAACCAAAACGTCTCCCGTCTCTACGCTTCCTTGATTGCCTCCGTCCACTGCCCCACCGCTTCCTCCGAGAGCGTACCGGTCGGGGCCAGGCGGGCGTCGGCGAAGCCCCAGCTCTGGACGTCGATGAGGTACTGGGCGCGCGAGGTCATGGTGCCGTAGCAGATCTTTTCCTGGGGCGCGCGGTCGTTGAGCTCGTTGGTGACGCGGGACAGGAGCTCGTCCATCACTTCGCGGGGGATGCGGTGGCGCTCGCTGGGGTAGACGAAGCCGAACTTCACGAGCTGCATCAGCAGGATGCGCCAATGGGGGCCGAAGCGGCGGACGAGACGCTGCCAGTCGAGACGCTTGCCCGTGCGCAGCAGCAGGTGCATGACGTCGGCGCCGTCGTAGCGCTCCCGCTCCATGACGTAGGATTTGGACCAGATCATCTCTTCGGGGGCGGCGAGCCGCACCGGGATGTTGAAGATCTTGCCTTCGACGGAGTGCTCGAACCATTCGTCGTCGACGGCGGCTTCACCGTTCCCGCCGGAGAAGATCAGGTCGATGAAGGCCTTGTCCTTGTGGATCTTGCCGAGCCAGTGGGGGAACTTGAGCTCCGTGTCATAACCGGCGCGCCGCAGCGCTTCGTCGAAGCGGGGGTAATCGTCGCGACGCATGAACACGTCGAAGTCTTTCGTCTCGCGCGGGATGCCGGTGTAGCGGTAGTACGCGTGCGTTCCGCCGACGAGGAACGGCAGCCCCTCGGCGTTGAACAATTCGATCGTGGCCCGATAGAAATCGAGCTTCTCCTCGCTCGCCTCCGGCACGTCGCCGCGGCGCTCGAGCTTGAATCGCGTCTCAGTCAAGATGCACCTCTCGGCCCCCATCTCTGCGACGAGCGTGCCGAGCGCGGCCGATGGCGCGTGTATGCTTTGCGGCCATGCGTCTTCGACTCGGAATCGCCCTCCTCCTCGTCGCTTCGCTCGCCGCCGCCCAGTCTGCCGACGTCGGCGCCCGCATCGACCGCATCCTTCGCGAGGTCCCGCTCATCGACGGTCACAACGACCTGCCCTGGCAGATGCGCGAACGGGTGCGCAATCAGCTCTCGAAGCTCGACCTCCGCGCCGATCAGTCGAAGCTCGCGACGCCGCTGCACACCGATCTCGCCCGCCTCAAAGCCGGCCACCTCGGCGGACAGTTCTGGTCCGTCTACGTCCCGGCGTCCATGAAGGGGGCGGACGCGGTGCAGGCGACGCTCGAGCAGATCGACGTCGTGCACCGTCTGGCCGCGCTGTACCCGGAGACGCTGGAGATCGCCCTGACGGCGGACGACATCACCCGCATCCACAAGAAGGGGAAAGTGGCCTCGCTGATCGGGATGGAGGGCGGCCACTCGATCGGGAACTCCCTCGCCGCGCTGCGCATGCACTACGCCCTCGGCGCGCGCTACATGACGCTGACGCACTCGGACAACAACGACTGGGCCGACTCCGCGACGGCCGACCCGAAGCACGGCGGCCTCTCGCCCTTCGGCCGTGAAGTCATCGCCGAGATGAACCGCATGGGGATGCTGGTCGACCTGTCGCACGTCTCGCCGGAGACGATGAACGACGTGCTCGACGTCTCGGCCGCGCCGCCAGTCTTCACCCACTCCTCGGCACGCGCCGTGACGAACCACGCCCGCAACGTGCCGGACGACGTGCTGGCCCGCCTGCAGAAGACGGACGGGGTGGTGATGGTTACGTGGGTGCCGTCGTTCGTCAGCGAGAAGGTGCGCCAGTACGGCGCCGAGGACGACGCGGTGGAAGCGCGCCTGAAGACGCTCTACTCCGGCCAGCCTGAGAAGATGAAGAGCGAGCTCGCCGCCTGGCGCACCGCCAACCCGGCCCCGAAGGCGACGGTGCGGGACATCGCCGACCACATCGATCACGTGCGGAAAGTGGCGGGGATCGACCATGTGGGCATCGGCGCCGATCTGGACGGCATCGGGACCACGCCCGAGGGGCTGGACAGCGTAGCCACCTACCCGACGCTGTTCGCGGAGCTGATCCGCCGCGGCTATACGGACGATGAGCTGAAGAAGATCGCGGGGCTCAACGTGCTGCGCGTGATGCGCAAGAACGAAGAGGTCGCGAAGCGTCTGCAGAAAGAGCGCGCCGCCAGCGATGTGCGCATCGAGGACGTGAAGTAATTAGTCCAGGAGTGCGGTGGCGGAGGAGGGTGTCTCAAAAGACGTTTCCGGCGGGCGCCAGCGTCGTAGCCCCGGGCGAAAGCCCGAACGGCGTTAATTTTAGATGTGGGACAGACACTCTTGTCTGTCCCGTGCACCCGAATGGCCGCTTCTCTGGAGGAGTGGACCTCGGGGGTGGGCCGGACAGACAGGAGTGTCTGTCCCACATGAGGCAAACCTCTAAGTCAACGCCCTTGGGGCTCGCGCCCGGGGCTACGACGCTGCCGCCCGCGGAGCGGGCAAAAGGCGCCTCCTCCGCCACCGCACTCCTGGATTGGATTAGCGCGGCAACTGGACCACGAACTTCGCGCCGGGGGGCGGCACGGCGTCTTCGACGTGGATGGTGCCGCCGTGCGCTTCCACGATTCCTCTGGCGATGGCCAGGCCGAGGCCGGCGCCTTCGCGGCTTTCGCCGCCTGACTGCCAGTAGCGGTCAAAGATTCTGAGGCGGTCTTCCGAGGCGATGCCGCGGCCGCTGTCGCTGATGGAGAAGCGGGCGTGGCTGGGTTCGAAGAGGGTCTCGACTTCCACGCGCCCGCCGGCGGGGGTGAACTTCATGGCGTTGCCGATGAGGTTGGACAGCACCTGCAGCAGGCGGTCGGGATCGGCGTCGAGCGCCGTCTCGGTGGGCGGCTCCTGGATCGTGAAAGCGATCTCGCGCGTGGCCGCGACGTCGCGGAACTCGGCCGCGGCAGTGCGCAGCAGGGCCGTCACGTCGACGGTGCGGCGCTGGATGGTCAGCATGCCGGCTTCAATCTTGGAGACGTCCAGCAGGTCTGCCACCAGCCGGCGCATGCGCGAGGCCGCCTGACGGGCGTACCCGAGGTATTCGTGCGCTTCGGGAGGCAACTCCTCGTTGAGCTGCAGGAGCTGGATCGTCGTCTGGATGGTGGTCAGCGGGTTGCGCAGGTCGTGCGAGACGATGGCCGTCATCTCGTCGCGCGCGCGGGCCGCTGCTTCAGCGCGGTCGTAGAGGCGGCGGTTCTCGATGGCAATCGTGAGCATCTGCGCGAGCTGCACGAGGAGGGCTTCATCCTCGCCGCGGAACTTCCCTTCGATGCGGCCGCCGAGCTCGATGTACCCGAGGTCTTCGCCGTCGCGTGTGGTGAGCGGGGCCCGGATGCGGGCCGGCGCCGAGAGCTCCCCCTCGGGGGGCGAGCGGGCGGAGATGGTGCGGCCGTCGATCGTGAGGTGCGATTCCGCCTGGTCGACGCTGATGACGAGGCGGGCCTGTTCGGTCGCCGTCTGCACGAGCTCGTCGAGCGTCGTGGAGGAGTTGATCAGCAGCGCCGCCCGATTGAGGGCGCGCAGGCGGTCAGCGTGCGCCGAGAGAGCCGTCTCGCTGCGGACACGGTCGGTGATGTCGACGGCGGCGGTCGTCACGCCGGTGATCGTCCCGTCCTCGTCACGCAGCGGCTCGACGACGAGATCGTAGAAGACGATCGTGTAGCCGCGGCGGATCCGGACGATCTCGCGACGGCCGACACCGCTTCGCAGCACATCGGCGCGGATGAGCGTGAGCATCTCGCCGTCCTCTGCTTCCATGATCTCGAGGTCGGTGTGGCCGAGGAGCTCCTCCGGCCGGAACGTCATCGGGTTGTGCACCCAGGTGTAGCGGAGGTCGCGGTCCTGCGTCGCCAGAAAGATCGGGGAAGCCGATAAGACCGCCCGCAGCCGCTCCTGATTCATGCGCCGCTGCTCGATCGCACGAATCCGGTGTTCTTCTGCTCGCTTGGAGTCGTCCATCCGCGCCCGGATGGTACACCGGGCAAGGGGTCACGCCTTAACTACAACGCCGTCGGATATGTCTCCGGTGCTTCCTCGCTCCGGACCAGGGGCCAGCGCTCGAGCGGCTCGACGGCGCGGGTTCGGTCGATGTGCAGGACGGCGTCGAACTGCTCGCTGACCGAGGCATAGAAGTAATGGCTCATCCGCTCGGTGCGCGGCGCGTAGATGACGCCGATGGCCCGCTCGAGGAGCTCGTCCGGAAGGGAGACGCGGGCGGTCGGCAGCCAGAAGTTGCCGAGTTGCGTCTCGTGGAAGAGCTTTTCCCAGCTTCCTTCCATCCCCGGGATGATGTGCTTGCGCTCGGCGGGGGCGTCCCAGTCGGAGGCGGCCGTGACGGTGCCGTCGTAGGTGGTGAAGCCGATGAGGCGGGCGTCGTTGCCGTAGCGCTCGCGGACGAGCTGGCCGACGTTGAGCTCACCGCCGCGGCCCATCTCGGTGGCCCGGGCGTCGCCGAGGTGGGAGTTGTGGGCCCAGACGACGACGCGTGCTTCGCCGGTCTGCTCGCGGAGGTGATTCGCCAGCGCGTCGATGGTCTCGGTCATGTGCTGGTCGCGCAGGTTCCAGGAGGAGACGCGTCCGCCGAACATGGCCCGGTAGTAGCGCTCGGCATTGGCCACGAGGCGGGCGTTCTGTTCGGCGTGGAAGATCTCGTCGGGCGGATAGGCGCCGGCGCTCCGCTGCAGCTCGACGAGCTGTTCGATGACTTCGCGCTCGCACGGCTCCGAGACGCCGAAGGCGGTGGCGTAGCCGTAGGTCTGCGAGTCCTCGCGGAAGTGATCGAAGCAGGAGTAGCGGTCGCGTGCGCGGCGGGCGGCTTCGGGATCGACTTCGTCGAGATAGCGGATCACCGCCTCGATGGAGGTGAAGAGGCTGTAGAGGTCGATGCCGTACAAGCCGGCGCGCGTCTGCTCGGACCGCTCTTCATTGAAGTCACGCAGCCAGCCGACGAAGTCGAGCACGTCCGCATTGCGCCACATCCAGGTGGGGAAGCGCTGAAAGTCGGAGAGGGCGTCGACCGGCTCGACGTCGTCGCTCAGGCCGCGTACGTATTTGTTGACGCGGTACGCATCCGGCCAGTCCGCCTCGACGGCAACGGCATTGAAGCCCTTCTCGGCGATGAGCCGCTTCGTGATCTCGGCGCGCTCCCGATAGAACTCATGCGTCCCATGCGACGCCTCCCCGATGAGGACGTAATGCGCATCCCCGATCAGCTCCAGCAAGGGATCGTAATCCCGCGGCGATCCGGTGAGAGGGTGGGCAGCGTGGCGCAGGTCGCGGTGCATGGAGGTGGGGGAGGCAAATTGTGGACCGGGGGACGGGGGGACGGGACGGGGGATGTTGTTGGTTTTTGGTTTTTGGTTGTTGGTGGGGAGCCGGAAACGAGAGGCAGGGGTTGTTGTTGGTTTTTGGTTTTTGGTTGTTGGTGAGGAGCCGGAAACGAGACGCAGGGATGTGGTTCAACCAAAACCAACAACCAACAACCAACAACCAGCCTTTCACTACTTCACGGCCTCCCTCGCTTCCGGCAGTACCAGGCGCATCCACTCGGTGTACTGCACGGCGGAGGGGTGCAGGCCGTCGGAGGCTACGAAGGCGGGGTTGGGCTGGCGGGAGGTGGGGGTTACGTCGACGTAGCGGGCGCCGGAGCGGAGGGTTTCGTCGCGGTTGATGGTGTTGTAGCGGTCGATTTCGGTGGCGATGCTGGCGCGGTCGCGGCCGGCGGCGAAGGGCATGACGCCCCAGTCGGGGATGGAGACGACGATGACGTTCTTCGGGTCGTTTCCGGCGAAGGCGATGGCGCGCTGGAGCAGGGTCGTGAACTCGCCGCGGTACTGTTCGGCGTCGCGGCCGCGGTACTGGTTGTTGACTCCGATGAGCAGCGTCACGAGGTCGTACGGACCGTCGGGGGAGACGGTGTCGATGGCGCTGGAGAGCTCGTCCGTCGTCCACCCGGTCTTGGCGATGATCTCCGGATCGGCGACGTCGACACCCTCGGCGCGCAGGGCACGGGCGAGCTGGTTTGGCCAGCGCTGTTCCGGCTCGACCGTTTCACCGATGGTGTACGAGTCGCCGAGCGCGAGGATGCGCGGGCGGGCTGAGTCGGTCGTGGCGGCAGTGCAGGCGGTCATGAGTAACGCGGTCAGCAACAGCGTGCGCATGACGCCAAGGATAGATAAGTGCCCGGTCGCCGTCTCGCGCTGGATGTCGTGCCGCAACTGCCGCAGGGTGCGGCCGAGTGCGGCAGCACGGCTGAGAAACAGCGTGCGCTGATCGGTGGTGAACTTCTGCTCGGCGCGTACGTCGTCCTCGATCGTGCGGAGCCTGGCGTCCGCGGCAGCGAGCAGGATGAGTAGTTTTCTGGAGTCGTTTGGTTCGGCCATCGGCAATAAACGGCCGCAGTGTAGAGACGCCGTGCGGCGAGTTCTGTAACCCAGCGGACATTTCGTACACGCTGGCACAGGCGGTGCTCATTACTTTGTCGTGGCAGACCGCGAAAATCTCATTCTCGACAAACTCCCCGCCGATGTTCTGCAGCGCCTTCGTCCCGATCTGGAGCCGGTACAGTTGCCGATCGGCCAGCGAGTGATGGAGGAGGACACTCCGCTCGAATACGCCTACTTTCCGCGGGATGCCGTCATCTCGCTGATCCGCGTGTTCGCGAACGGTACCTCCGTCGAGGTCGGCATGACCGGCTACGAAGGTTTCCTCGGCGTGCACGCGACGCTCGGCATCGAGATCCAGCCGACCGCGTCGCTGATTCAATCCGAAGGGGAGGCTTTGCGCATCCCCACGGCCCGCATCGTCGAGCTCTACGACCAACGGGCCGACGTGCGCGCCGTGATCAATCCCTACATTCATTACCTGATGACGCAGATCAGCCAGACGGCCGCCTGCAACCGGACGCATACGCCGGAGGAGCGGCTGGCGCGCTGGCTCCTGCAGATTCACGACCGTGTCACCACCGATACGCTCGTCGTCACACAGGAGTTCCTCTCCAGCATGCTGGCCACGCGGCGCGCGAGCATCAACGAAGCGGTGGCGCATCTGCGCGATGCCGGAGCCATCGCCCACCGGCGCCAGCGCATCACGGTCGTCGACCGCGCACTGCTCGAGAGCCGCACCTGTGAGTGCTATGCCGTACTGGCCCGCGAAGGCAGCCGCTCGATCGCTTTCCAGCCGCGCGCGAAGAGCGAGCTGGCCACCGTGGGATGACGTGATACCTTTGGTCCGCAATGGCTAAACGACACAACGAACCGACCTCTTCGAATACGTCGATGATCGTCCTGGCGATCGGCGGCATCCTCGTGGCGGCGCTGGTGGTCTGGGCCCTGACGCGTCAGGTGGATCCACCCCCGGCACCGGCCGTCGCGACCTCTACGCCGGCGCCGGGCATGACCACCACGCCCACTCAGCCCATGCCGACGGACACGACTTTCACGACGACGCCATCCGGGACGCCGGAGCAGACGGCGTCGAATCTGCCGATGCCGGGCACCGCTCCGGCCGATGATCCGGAAGCGGCGGTCCGGCGCATCTCGGCGCAGGACCTCAAGCAGAAGATCGACGCCGGCAGCGTGCTGCTCGTCGACGTCCGCGATGCCGCGTCCTTCCAGGCCGGCCACATCCCCGGCGCGATCCACATGCCCTTCGCCAGTATCGAAGGGATGATGACGGCGCTGCCGAAGGGTAAGGAGATCGTCACGTACTGTACGTGACCCGCCGAAGAATCGAGCGCCGGTGCGGCGCTCGTCCTGAATCGCGGCGGCTACACGAACGTCTCCGCTCTCTACGGTGGTTTCACGGCCTGGCAGACCATGGGTTACCCGACGGCAACAGGGCAGTAGTTTCCGAGTTGGCGGTAGGCAGTGGGCGGTAGGCAGCGGATCGCTCAGGCGGTTCTGGTTTCAACCTCTGCCAACTGCCTACTGCCAACCGCCAACTCGTTTTTCAGATGTTCGTCATCGAAGCGCATACAGCCGACGTACGCCTCCGCGTTCATGCTCCGACGCGTGAGGCGTTGTTCGTCGAGGCGATGCGCGGGCTCTACGGTGTGATGCAGGCGGTGCCGGCCGCCGAGGCGCGCCCGGTATCGCGGGAGCTCACGATCGACTCGATCAACACCACGGGGCTGATCGTCGATTTTCTGAACGAGATCCTCATGCGCCTCCAGACCAGCCGCGAGCTGTTCACGGAGGCGGTGTTCTCGGCCCTCACGGACACGGACGCGGTCTGTACCGTCACGGGACTGGCCCCCGCCGTCGTGGAAGAGGATGTGAAAGCCGTGACCTACCACGAGGCGGACGTGCGCCAGGAGCCGGATGGGTCCTGGACGACGGTGCTCGTGTTGGATATTTGACGGGGGGAGAGGCGTTTTTGGTTGTTGGTTTTTGGTTGTTGGCGGGGACGCCATGTGCTGATCGCATCCGGGCAGGAACACCAACAACCAAAAACCAACAACCAAAAACCAAACGGCCCCGGACGTTCGGAGCCTCAAACAAACGCATATGCAAAAGACCGATCTCGAAAAAATTCACGACAACCTCTGGGAAGTGCCGCGGTCGTATCGCGGGGATATGCGCGTGCCGGCGCGGGTGTATACGAATGAGCGGATGCTCGAGGCGATCCTGCAGGACCGGTCGATCCATCAGCTCGTGAATGTCGCCACGCTGCCGGGTATTCGCAAGTTCGCCATCGCCATGCCGGACGTGCACGAGGGCTACGGCTTTCCGATCGGCGGCGTGGCGGCGGTCGATCCGTCGGATGGGGTGATCTCGCCGGGCGGGATCGGCTACGACATCAATTGCGGCGTCAGGCTGCTACGGTCGTCGAAGACGTTCTCGGACGTGCAGCCTGTGCTGCGTCCGCTGGCCAAGGCGCTGGCGCGTGGCGTCCCGTCGGGCGTCGGGCGCGGCGGTCCGGTGCCGCTGAAGGCCAAAGACCTCGACCTGATCCTCCGCGATGGCGCGCGCCGCGCGGTGGAGATGGGATTCGGTACCGAGGCTGACCTCGACCGGCTGGAGTCGGGCGGCAGGCTCGAATGGGCGGACCCGGCGCGTGTTTCGTCAGGCGCAAAGGAGCGGGGTCAGGATCAGCTCGGGACCATCGGCTCCGGCAATCATTTCGTCGAGGTCGACCGGGTCGACACGATCTACGACGAGGAGGAGGCGAAGCGTTTCGGTCTCGTCGTCGACGGCCTCGTCATCCAGATCCATACCGGCTCCCGCGGCCTCGGCCACCAGGTGGCCACCGATTCGATCAAGACGATGATGAAGGCCATGGCCCGCCACGGCATCTCCGTGCCCGACCCGCAGCTCGCCTGCGCGCCGTTCCGCTCGCCCGAAGGGCAGGGCTACTTCCACGCCATGGCCGCCGCCGCGAACTTTGCCTTCGCCAACCGTCAGCTCATCACCGCCGCCATCCGCCGCGCCTGGCTGCTCGAGGGCGACGAGCTGGAGATCATCTACGACGTCGCCCATAACGTCGCCAAGCTCGAGCGCCACCCCGACGTCGGTGAGGTCATCGTGCACCGCAAGGGCGCCACGCGCGCCTTCCCCGGCCAGCCGGTGCTGATCCCCGGCAGCATGGGCACGGCGTCGTATCTCCTGGTCGGCCAGCAGGCGGCGATGCACGAGACCTTCGGCTCCTCCTGCCATGGCGCCGGCCGCGTCATGTCCCGCACGAAAGCCCGTCACGAGATCCGCGTGGAGGACCTGCGCACGCGCATGGAGAAGCTCGGCATCGTGGCCGAAGCCGGCTCTGCGAAGGGCCTGGTGGAGGAAGCGCCCGAGGCTTACAAGGACATCGACGCGGTGATCGATGTGGTGGCCGAGTCGGGGATCGCGAAGAAGGTAGCGCGGTTCGTTCCGGTGGCGGTGGTGAAGGGCTAGATTCAGGCGCACAGTGACGCGGCGTTTGGAGTGCGGCAGCGACGCCTCATCAGCCTGCCGCTTTCCCATAGCCGCAGCGTCGAGCTGCGGCCCACGTGGCGCACCACGCGAGCGGAAGCTCGACGCTTCCGCTGTATGAAAGCGGTAGCTGATGAAGCGTCGCTGCCGCACTCCAAACCGGTTCCGCGGGTTGTCTCTAGTACCGCTCCCTCCGCTGCTCGTACATCCTGCGCCCTGCGCTGATGGCCGTCTGCGGCAGCGGCAGCGGTTTGCCCAACTGCAGGGCCTGCACGTACACGCGGGCCGTGGATTCCATCGTGATGGCCACGTGCATGGCCTGCGGCAGGTCGCGGCCGACGCAGACGTTGCCGTGGTTCGCCAGGAGAACGCCGGTGCGGTCGCCGAGGGCGCGGATGACGTGCTCGCCGACCGCGTCGGTGCCGGTGAAGGCGTAGTCCGTGACTTCGATCGTGCCGCCGAAGTAGATCATCATCTCGTCGATGACCGGCGGGAGCGGCATGTGGAGCACGGAGAGCGTCGTGACGAACGGCGCGTGGGTGTGAACGACGGCGCCGATCTCGTGCGAGGAGCGGTAGATGACGAGGTGCATCGGCAGTTCGTAGGAGGGGCCGAGGTGACCGTCGACGGCGTTGCCGCTCTCGATCTCGACGATGACGATGTCCTGCTCCTGCATGGCCTCGTAGGCCACGGAGGTCGGCGTGATGGCGATGTGCCGCCCGTCGATGCGGCGGCTCACGTTACCGGCCGAGGCGACGCAGAGCCCTTCCTGCCACATCTTCCGTGAATGCTGCCAGACGTCGCGGCGTGCTTCGGTGAAGTCCATGCGCGGAGGGTAGCAAAGGCACGAGCGATGCAGAACATCGGGCATGGCTCATCGCATGATTCCGCTGCTTTTTGCTGCTGTTTTCGCTTCGGCGTGCTACAGCGACAATGCCTCGCCGCACGCGCACGGCGCGGACAATCCCGGGCTGGCGTCGAAGAAGACGACCACCGACGCGCCTCCGGGAGGGTCGAAGCACTCACAGCAGCCGGCCAATCCGGCCGCCGGCACGCCGGACTCGTACGGGCAGCAGAGCGCGCGTCCGGGCGGCACGCGGGCGAACGACGTGCAGCCGAGCCAGCCGCAGCAGCCCGGCAACACCGCCACCACCCCGGCGCAGTAGGACAGACACTCCCGTCTCTCACGGTTCCCCATAAACTGCACGGGTGAACCTGCTCCACCTGTTCGACCTCTCGCTGAAAGCGCGCTCAGGCCAGCCGGCGCTCGAATGGAACGGCGAGACCTACACCTTCGGCGAGCTCGACGTCCGATCCGACCGCACCGCGGCCGCCTTGCGTGCGCACGGGTTCGTGCAGGGGGACCGGCTGTGCGTGCAGCTCGCGAACAGCGTCGAGCTGATCGACCTCTACCTGGCCTGCGTGAAGCTGGGGGTGATCTTCGTCCCCGTCAACGTGCTGTACCGGGAGCGGGAAGTGGCGCACATCGTCAACGACGCCGAGCCGCGGCTGTTCCTCACCGAGCCGCTGCCGGTCGAGTCCACCACCGGGACGATTCCCCGCCCCACGTTCGACGGCGACACGCCCGCGGCGATCATCTACACCTCGGGCACGACCGGCGCGTCGAAGGGCGCTGTGCTCACGCACAACAACTTCGCCGCGAACGGGGTGAACCTGGTGACGAGCTGGCAGATCACGGACCGAGACCGTTTCCTCCTGCCGCTCCCGCTCTTCCACATCCACGCCCTCGGCAACGGCCTGCACTCGTGGCTTCTCAGCGGGTGCCGGATGCGGCTGCTCGAACGCTTCGATCACCGTACCGCCGCCGATGAGCTCCTCGATTTCCAGCCGACGCTCTTCTTCGGCGTGCCGACGGTCTACGTGCGCCTGCTGGAGACGCCGCCGGACGTCGCGAAAAGGATCGGCGCACCGATGCGTCTCTTCGTCTCCGGCTCCGCGCCGCTCGCGGCCGACGTGCTGGAACGCTTCCGCGATCTCTTCGGCCAGACGATCCTGGAGCGCTACGGGATGACCGAGACGTTCATGACGGTCAGCAATCCGTATGTCGGTGAGCGCCGCCCCGGCACGATCGGCGTGCCGCTCCCCGGCGTCTCGATCCGCATCGAAGGGGACGAGCTGCTGGTCAAAGGGCCGACCGTCTTCAGCGGCTACTGGCGCCGCACGACCGACGCCTTCACCGCGGACGGTTTCTTCCGCACCGGCGACCTGGCCACGCGCGGTGCCGACGGCTACATCACGCTGCGCGGACGGAGGAGCGACGTCATCATCTCGGCCGGCTTCAACATCTATCCGCGCGAGATCGAGGAACTGCTCGCTCTGCAACCGGGCGTAACCGAGGCCGCGGTGGTCGGCGTGAAGGATG
>DASWMP010000026.1:0-2384 GCA_036399695.1 Thermoanaerobaculia bacterium
TCCAAGAGCGGTGGCTATTCGCCGCCGCACTCCAAGATGAAACCCCTCACTCCGGCACTATCATCGCAAGGGATGCCCGCGATGAGTCAGCCGAACGAAGCTCCGGACGAAACGCACACCGCGACCGACGCCTTTGCCAGCAAACCGGCGCTCCGAGGCGTGCTGCATCACTCGGCGGCGTGGTACGCGCTCGGAGCCGGATCGGTGCTCGTCGGGATGTCGCCGACGCCGCGCGCGGCCATCGCGTCGGCGGTGTATTCGCTCAGCCTCGCGGCGCTCTTCACCGTGAGCGCGGTCTACCACCGCGTGCAATGGAAGAACGATCGAGCCCGCGCCCGGATGCGCCGGGCCGATCATGCCTCGATCTTCATCCTGATCGCCGGCACGTACACGCCGGTGGCGCTCCTCGGCCTCGGCGGTGACGACGGCCGCAGGCTGCTCATCACCATCTGGGCCGGCGCCGCGGCCGGTGTGATGCTGTCGCTCTTCTGGGTGAAAGCGCCGAAGGTGCTGACGACCGTGGCGGCGCTGGCGGTGGGCTGGACGATCGCCCCTTACTACCAGCAGGTGCGCAGCCTCCTCGGAGATGAGATCTGGCTCATCATCGCCGGCGGGATCGTCTACACCATCGGCGCCATCACGTACGCGGTGAAGAAGCCGAATCCCTTCCCCCGCGTCTTCGGCTATCACGAGGTCTTCCACGCGCTGACGATCGTCGGGGCGATCCTGCATTTCGCCGCGATCGTGCAGATCGTGCGCGTGGCCGCGAGCTGATCGCGCCAAAGCGTCCGGCTTTTCGACAGCTTGCGGGATCTGTACGCCTCGCACTGAACGCCTTTGCGTGTAAGTGGCTGGCGCAGCACGAGTAACGGTCATTGGTGAATTGACACCGCGCTTGAAGAGCAGCGGCGGATGCACGTCCGTGATCTGGCGGCTCTTCTGGTGATGACGGTGGCGCTTCCGGCCCGCGCGGCTGACGTGCCGGAGTTGCTGCGGTTGACGGCGCGGCCGGCCACGCTCGCGCTCACGGCGAACCTGCAGCAGGAAGCGACGGTGGAAACGCTGGCGCGGCCCGTGACGCTGTTGCCGGAGGGGCAGACCGGCAAGCTCACGATGGAGGGCGCGGCGACGCTGCGCCTGCACGTCGCCACAACCACGCCGGGGACGGTGCTGTGGATCGCGGGAGAGGGTGACGAAACGTTCGAGCGCTTCGAGCCGGGCGCTTCAGCGACGTGGGGGCCGACGACGTACGGACCGACCGTCTACGTCGCCGCCGAGGGTGACGGTGCGGTCGAGGTGACGCGGCTCGCGATCGGCGTGGTGGACACCGGCGGCCCGGCATCGGCCTGCCTGAAGGATCTGGCCTGCGCCTCGACCGTCGATTTGCCCGAAGTTGCGGAGGCCAGCCGCGCCATCGCCATGCTGCGCTTCGTGCGCGGCGACGGCTCGTACGTCTGCACCGGCGCGCTGCTCGACGACAAGGCGAACAGCGGCACGCCGTACCTCCTGACCGCCCGCCACTGCATCTCCACGCAGGAGGAAGCGGCGTCGATCGAAGCGGTGTGGGACGAGCGTTCCGAAACCTGCGGCGGCGATTCCGGCATCCGCCGCAAACAGACCCGCACCTACGGCGCGCAACTGCTCGTCTCCTCGGCGGAAACGGACATGGCGTTGCTGCGTCTCGATCGCGTCCCGCCGAACCGCGTCTTCCTCGGCGTCGAGCTCGAGCCGGTTCCCGCCGGCACGCCAACCTATCGCCTCTCCCACGCCGGCGGTCTGCCGCAGACGTACACCACCGGCGTCGCCCGCGACGACGGTCCGGGCTGCGCGTCAGCGCCGCGACCGCAATTCATCTACACCTCGCCGTCGTACGGCGCCGTGGCCATGGGCAGCTCCGGCGCGCCGCTGCTGCTGCCGGGACTGCGCGTCGCCGGACAGCTCACCGGCCGCTGCGGCCCGTCACCCGACGACGCGTGCGCCATCTACAACGACAGCGTCGACGGCGCGATCGCGGCGTCGTGGCCGCTGCTGGCGCGCTATCTCGATCCTGCCGTTGGACGTCGCCACGCCGCGTGGCATTGACCTGGTGTCTGGAGTGCGGTGGCCGCGGTCGGCCCTTATCACCTGGCCGCACTCCAGGATCAGCGTCACGAGCCGCTTCATCACTGGTCAGCCCCGCCTCGCAAGGTGCCCCCGTCCACTTTTCAAGGTACCCCCGTCCACTTTGCGAGGTACCCCCGTCCACTTTGCGAGGTACCCCCGTCCACTTTTCAAGGTACCCCTGTCCACTTTGCGAGGTACCCCTGTCCACTTTGCGAGGTACCCCCCTCCACTTTGCAAGGTACCCCCCTCCACTTTACGAGGTACCCCCCTCCACTTTACGA
>DASWMP010000027.1:0-24167 GCA_036399695.1 Thermoanaerobaculia bacterium
ATGGTGGGCAACGGTCTCGGCGTGGAGTTCGGTCACGTCACGGACGAGAAGATCGAGCCGATCGTCGCCGAACGGGAGATCGTCACGCAGTACCTCAAAGTGGCGCCCGGCCAGGTCGCCGGCGTCCACCAGACCATCTACGGCACCGGCCGGATCAACGTGAGCCTCGAGCTGCGCATGTACGTCGGCGCCGAAGACGTGGCCGCCGACAAGGTCATCGTGCGTGGTGTCCCCGATGTGGAGATGACGATCAAAGACGGCGTCCACGGCGACCGCGCCACCGCAGCCATGGTCGTGAACTGCATCCCCCGCGTCATGCAGGCGCGGCCGGGCGTGCTGACGATGGACGACATCCCGGTCTCGTTCCGCTGATGCGCATCTTCCTCACAGGCGGAACCGGCTACCTCGGCTCTGCCATCGCGCGAGCGCTCGCCGCCGCCGGTCACGCGGTGACGGCGCTCGCGCGTAGTGAGGCCAGCGCCGCTCGCGTCCCGAACGCGCACCGCGGCGACCTGCGCGATCCCCTCACCTACCGCGACGTCGCACTGCAACACGACGCGATCATCCACGCCGGCATCGAAGGAGGCGGGAACCGCCTCGACGTCGACCGCATCGTCGTGGAGGCGCTCCGCGGCCGGACGCTGATCTACACGTCGACGCTCTTTGTGCTCGGCAACGTCGACGGAGGCGATGAAACGGCGACGGCGCAGGGTCCGCGTGCCGAAACCGAGCGCCTCGTCCTCGACGCCGGTGGCGCCGTCGTTCGTCCCGGCATGATCATCGACGCCGAAAGCTGGATGCTGACCGACCCGCTCATCATCGACGGCGGCACCAACCGCTGGCCGATCGTGCATCGCGACGACATCGCGCAGCTCTACCGGCTCATCGCGGAGCAACAGGCGCGCGGCATCTTCCACGGAGTCTGCCGCGTCGTCCGCGCACGCGACCTCACACCCAATCCCCGCAACCTGTCACTGGAGGAAGCGCGTACCGTGATGGGCGGCTTTGCCGATCTCCTGGCGCTGGATCAGAACGTCATCGCGAAACGGGCGCAGACGCTGGGCTGGCGTTGCGGCCAGCAAACCACACCATACGTCCCATCTGTCCGATAGGTCCTATCGGCTCTTGCGCGAGGCCAGCCCCAACGCCACCACCCCGAACACCGCCCACACCACGATCCACCCCACGTGGTACGAGCGCATCCAGTTCCACATGGCCAGCGTCAGCGCCCACAATCCGTACACCAGCAGGAACATCCGCCGGTGCCGCGGATCATCATCGGTGCCGGCGGCGATGCTGGCCGCGAGCGCGGCGGTCGGCACGAGACCCAGAAGCACGTTGAAGAAGATCATCATCGGTCAGCGGGCGCACAGCATCGCACAGCGCAGCCACGGAAAACGGACAACGGACAACGGGCAACGCAAATTACCGGTACCGGATATCCAGAATCTTCCGCACCACGTCCTTCGCGGCGCCGGGCAGGTTCTGCACGCCCGATAGCATGTCGTTGAACGTGTGCGACTCGCCGCCGTGCTTGAAGCACTCTCCGCAGCGGGGAAGCTGGGAGAAGTCGCGGTTCTCGAAGGCGGCCTGCATGGTGGCCATGCGGTCGCTGTCGATGATCTCGCGCAGCGACTGTGTCTTCAGGTCGCCCATGACCTGATCGCCGTGGGCGTCGTAGCAGCAGTGCGTGACGCGGCCGTCGGCGAAGACGACGACCCAGGTGAAGAAGGCGCCCTGCACGCAGCCGTAGAACTTGCCGTGGAGGTCCGTCTCCTCGTTCACGTCGAGCGCTTCGCACGTCTTCTCGATGACGCGGGCGTTCTTGAACTGCCGCAGGTCGAAGAGCTTCTTGAAGTCGTCCACGGTCTCGTCGACGGTCAGGCGCGAGCGCATCTTCTGCAACTCGATGCGGAGCGGCGCGCCTTTGGCCTGGACGAGGAACTTCTTCGTCAGGTCGACGAGCTTGTCGAAATCGCCGCCGGTGCGGAGCTGCGGGTAGACCTTCGGATTGATGGAGTCGATGCAGATGCGGATGCGCTTGAGCGGGCTGGCCAGCAGTTTCGCGCCGATCTCGGGCGTCAGCACCAGGCCGTTCGTCGACAGGCTGGCCTCGGGGAAGAGGCGGATGGCGTCGTCGATGCGGGAGTAGAGCAGCGGCTCCCCCATCTCGTGCAGCCACTTGAGCTTCAGGCCCAGGCCGTGGATCTCCCGTTCGGCCTTCTCGACGAGGTGCCATTCCATGTCCTCGTACGGACGGCGCAGTACCGGCAGCGGGCACATGCCGCAGCGGAGATTGCACTTCGAGGTGAGCTCGAGGCCGACTTTGATCCGTGACGGGGAGAACTTCATGAGGATGAACGCAGAACGCAGAACGCAGAGCGCAGAACGCGGAACGGCACGCCGAGAGACCTTCTCAGCTCTTCATTCTGCGTTTTGCGTTCTGCGTTCATCTGTCGTCGCCACCAATCTCCTGAACAGCATTGCATATTCCGTCCATGAGTACTTACGGGCCGCGGCCGCCGCCTGTCGCTCCATGGCCTCACGATCATCCCGGGCGAAGAAGGCGTCGACCGCCCTGGCCAGCGCGGACGGGTCCTCCGGGGGGACGAGCATCCCGTTCTCCCCTTCGACGATGATCTCCGGCAGCCCGCCCACGTTCGTGGCAACGACCGGCCGGGCGAAGTGAAACGCCGTCAGGGCGACGCCGCTCTGCGCCTCGATCCGGTAGGGCGCCAGGACGACGTCGCAGGCCGCAAAGTAGGTGGCGATCTCGGCGTCGGGGATGAAGCGGAAGTCCATCGTAACGTTCGTCAGCCCCTCGGCCAGCGCGCGGTACTCATCGGCACTCTTCCACCACGCCTCCCCTGCCACGACGAGCGTCACGTCCGCCCGCAGCTCCCGCCACGCGCGCAGGGCGATGTCCAGCCCCTTGAACGGGCGAACGTGGCCGAAGAAGAGGGCCACGTTGCCGCTGAGGTTCAGCGTGCGGCGTGCTTCCTCCCGGGAAGGGATGGCTCCGCCGAGCTCGTGTACCGGGAGGAAGGTCTCGACGACTCTTGCTGTGGCATGGCCGAGACGACGGCGCGCATCCTCGGCCTCGGTCTTCGCATGCACGACCAGCACGTCCCCGCGACGGAGCACGAGATTCGTCAGCAGCCGCTTCCAGGCCGCCGGCTCCTTGTCCCCGATGTTGTGGCACTGCAGGATGACGCGCGTCCGCTTCGGCAGGAACGCGAGCAGCGTCAGATACGGCAACGCCCACACCCAGATCCACCACACCAGCACGACCGCCTCGGGCCGCTCCCGCCGCAACAGCCACGCGGTGCGCAGCCAGGTGAACGGATTGACGATGTCGAGCAGAAACCGGGCATCCGCCCGCGGCAACGTCAGATCGACGTCACTCTTCCCGGGATAGAACCGTTTCGGGAACTGCCGGCTGAACGAGATCACGTCCGCCCCCAGTTCCTGGGCCAGGCGCGTGGTGCAGTAAGCGATGCCGGCGCGGTAGGGGAAGACGGGGCCGATGATGGTGAGGCGGGTGAACCGTTTTTGGTTTTTGGTTGTTGGTTTTTGGTGATTCACAGCGGATTGGTCCTTCACCAACAACCAAAAACCAAAAACCAAAACCCGCCTCTCCCGCCTCTCGTCACGCGGCCCCGAGGAAATTCACCACCGTCGACGCAAAGTAGGCGCCCCAGGTGCGCATGTCGAAGACGAGGGAGGAGGACATGAAGCAGGAGTGGGTGCAGTGGCACTCCTTCGCCCGGATCGAGGCGCGCTGCTGGTCGGCGGCTTCGGAGAACCAGAGCTTGCCCCAGTCGTAGCCGGTGTCGCGGACGTTGCCCACGGGGTCGCGCAGCTCGCACATCCGCACTTCGCCGCGCGCGTCGAGGACGCCCGAGACGAGGCCGGCGTGGCAGGGACGCACCTGCGTCTCCTGCTCGAGCACGGCCAGCTCCATCTTCCGTGAATAGACCTTCACGAACTTCAGGAAGCCGTCGTAGTTCGTGTACGAGTTCCAGTAGTCCTCGAGCTTCGGCAGCACCTCGCGGTACCGCTGTGTCGAGATCGGCTGGATGTTCTTGTCGGGCTGATCGCCGCGGAGCATCTCGAACGAGTGGAACGAGATCTCCGGGAAATCCCGGCGGACGGCCGTGAAGAGGTCGTCGAGATCGTCCACGTTGTAGCTGCAGAGGCAGGTGTGGACGTTGACCGTCAGGTTCGAGAAGCGCTTCTTCAGCGGGATGAGGTTCGCGTACGTCTTCTTGGCCCGCTCGTAGTTGTTCGGGACGCCGCGGATGTAGTCGTGCTTCTCGCCGACGTGGTCGATCGAGAGGTTCACCACGATCTGCGTCTTCGGGCAGCGCTGCAGCGTCGACTCCACCTGCCGCGCGATCAGGTCGCTCGTGATGGCGCCCGTCGGGATGGTGATCTGCTTGACGTTGTTGTTCGTCGCCAGGAACTCGCAGATGTCCGGCAGGTCGCGGCGGAGGAACGGCTCACCGCCGCTCATCACGATGAAGAGCAGGTCGTCCATCGACGAAAGCGTCTTCTTGATCTCGTCCAGCGACAGCTCGTGCTCCTTGTTCTTCCGGAGCTGCTCCCAGTTGAAGCAGGTGCGGCAGAACGAGTTGCAGTCGTAGGTCAGCCCAAGGATCAGATAGACCGGCTTCATGCCCCGCTTGTCGACGAGGAATCGGAGGTATTGGAGCTTGTCGGTGAACTTCATTGTTTTAGAGAGGCCGTTGTCCGTTGCCTGGGACGCGTTGTCCGTTGCTCGTTATCCGGGTGGTTGTTGGTTGTTGGTTTTGGTTGGGGGACCAAAAACCAACAACCGAAAACCAAAAACGCCTCTGCCTCTCCAGACAACGGACAAACGAGCAACGTTTTGCCAGCGTACTTTACCAACCGGGCACGCGGTACCATCATTTCACCCATGGCGCGGCATCCCCGGTACATCAAAGGACAGATCGTCGTCAGCGTGAAGGCGGACGCGTTTCTCGCGCACATCGGGCGGGCGGCGCATCGTAAGTCTTTGAGCGATCTGCCGGAGCAGCTTTCGGCGCCCCTCGCCGCGCTTTGCCGTGACGGCGCCACCCGCAGCGCCTCGGCGGTGGCGGCCGACGGGGAGAAGCCGGTGCGGGGACGGGAGCGGGCCATCGTCCAGGCGCTGGCGCAGAGCGCGGCGGCCAGCGACTCCCCCGAGTTGCAGGGGATGATGGTCCTCTCGATCGACAAGGAAGCGGACGCCGAAGAGCTTGCCGGCAGGATGAAGAGCGAGCCCGCCTTCGACTTCGTCGAGCCTTTCCCAGCCCGCTGGCCGGCCGCGACGGCCCTCCATGCGGCGCACGACCCGCGCCGCAACCTGCAGTGGAACCTCCGCGCGGTCGACTGGTTCCGCGCCGACCTGCCGGACGCCAGCAGCGTCGCGGTGGCCGTGCTCGACACCGGCGTCGACGCCGCGCATCCGCAGCTCCAGGGCCGCATCCGCATGTACGACCACCGCGGCTCCAAGCCCGATGACCTGGTCGGCCACGGCACCCACATCGCCGGCGTCATCGCCGCGCGCCACCGGCACGACGTCCCGATGGTCGGCCTCACGAACTGCCTCCTCGACATCTGGAAGGTCTACACCGATCCGAAGCCGCAGGACTCGGGCGTCTATGTCGATGCCGATCTCTACCTCCGCGCGCTCCGGATGATCGAAAAGTCGGACATCCGCATCGTGAATCTCTCCCTCGGCGGCACCGAGCGCTCGGACGCCGAACGGCTGCTCTTCCGCCGCTTGATCGATCGCGGCACCGTCGTCGTGGCCTCGATGGGCAATGAGGGGGAGGCCGGCAATCCGATCGAATTTCCGGGGGCGTATCATGGAGTCGTGTCGGTGGGAGCGGTCGGCGAGGACCTGCGCCGCGCGCCGATCTCCAACACCGGCCGCCACATCGACGTCATGGCGCCGGGCATGAACATTCTTTCCACCGTGCCGCTCAAGCCTTCGAGGCTGCGGCGGCAGACGGATCTGGCGAGCGCGAACGGCACGTCGGTGGCGACCGCGCACGTGGCCGCGGCCATCGCCATGATGCACGCCCGCGACGGCGTGCGCGACGTGTCGGATGTACGGGACCGGCTGTGCCGGACGTCCACGCGTCTCGCCGAAATGGGCGACCGCAAACGGACCATCACCGAAGGTTGCGGCCTCCTCAACCTGCGCAAGCTATTCGGGAGCAGAGACGATGAGTGACGTGCACTTCAAATTTCGTGACGATGCCGCCGACGACGACCGCGACGACGTGATCACCCGCCTCTCCGCGCGCGGCGTCCACCCCAAACGCCTCTTCCCCGAGGAGGAGGACGGCGAGCTGGCGAACATGTACGGCGTGGACTGCGATGCCGAGGAGCGCGCCCGCGTGCTCGATGAGCTGACAAAAAACGGCGCCGTGGAATTCGCGGAGCGCGTGGTGCAGAGGAAGCTCATTCGGTAGCGGTGCAGGGAACGACAGGACCCATAGGACAGATGGGACCTATGAGACCAATGGAATCCATCTGTCCCATAGGTCCTATCTGTCCCATAGGTCCTATCGTCTCCCCGTGACCATCCCGGTCACGATCCCAAACCAGTACACCGCGTGGTGCATCGCGAAGGCCACGGGGATCACCGGCCACCAGCGTACAGGCAGCCGCGTCGCCGGCACGCCCAACAGCAACGTGAGCGCCGCGTACGGCAACGCCACAAATGGCGCAAACAACAACCCGATCGCTCCCGCCACGAGAAACGCCTGGATCTTCGGATTGCGGCGGTGCGTCGCGGAACCCTGCACCATCAGCTTCCCGGTCTTCACCCGGTAGCGCCAGCGCTGCCGCAGATACGGGCCGGGGAACGCCCTCCGGCGATGGAAGACGCGCACCGCGTCGTGGTACACCACTTTGCCACGCGCCATCAGCTCTTCGAGCAGGCGCGTGTCCTCGCCGATATAGCCGATGGCTTCGTCGAAGCCGGTGAACGCGTCCCGCCGCACGAACAGGTTCACGAGCGCCACATCGCTCGCCTGCCGCAGCTCGAACGTGCCGCGGCGGTTCTCGTGCGCGGCGACGCCGCTGCCGATGTAGCGCGTCGCCAGGAGCGTGTCGGAGATCAATTCGGGGATGCTGGAGCCGGGCGGCGCGGGGTCCGGACCGCCGAGCGCGAGCACGTCCGGATGCGCGTCGAGGTAGGCCACGGCGTTGGCCAGCCAGGAGGGATCGGCGACGGCGTCGTCGTCGATGAAAGCCAGAATCTCCCCACGTGACGCGGAAACTCCTCGATTTCTTCGAGTTGCGGGATTACGATTCGGCTCGACAACGTTCAGTACGCCGGTTTCAGGGAGGGGCAGACGCTCCGCCGAGACCACGATCAGCTCAAACGGAAACGGCGCAGCCTGAGCCACTACCGAGGCGATGGCCCGTTCGGCATCCCCTCCCAACCGTTCGACAGGCATGATCACCGACGCTTTGGGCGCCGGGATTGAGGATTGAGAATTGAGGATTGAGGAACGCTGCACGCCGCTCCATTCTCAATCCTCAATTCTCAATCCTCAATCCATTTCTCCCAAAAGGGACCTATGAAACTCATTGTCCAGATCCCCGCCTTCAATGAAGAGGCGACGATCGCGCAGACCCTGCGCGACATTCCGAAGAAGATCGACGGTATCACCTCGATCGAGACTCTCGTCATCGACGACGGCAGCAGCGACCGGACGGCCGACGCGGCCCGCAAGGCGGGTGCTCACCACATCCTCCAGCTCCGGACGCACCGCGGCCTCTCCTCGGCATTCGTCGCCGGCATCGACGCCGCCCTCCGCCTCGGCGCCGACATCATCGTCAACACCGACGCCGACAACCAGTACACCGGCGCCGACATCGCCAAGCTCGTGGCCCCGATCGTCAAAGGGACGGCCGAGGTGGTCATCGGCGACCGCGAAGTGGCGAAGTCGCCGCACATGTCCGGCGTCAAGCGGCTGCTGCAGCGCCTCGGCAGTTGGACCGTCGGACTCGCGTCCGGCGTCGATGTGGCCGACGTCACGAGTGGCTTCCGCGCCTTCTCGCGCGACGCCGCGATGCAGATCAACGTCTTCAACCCCTTCACCTACACGCTCGAGACCGTCATCCAGGCGGGCAACCGCAATCTCGGCGTGCAGAGCGTGGCCATCCGCACCAACGCGCCGACGCGCCCCTCCCGCCTCTACAAAGGGGTAGGCACGTACCTGCGCAAATCGGTGGCCACGATCTTCCGGATCTACACGCTCTACCGTCCGCTGAAGACCTTCTTCGCTCTCGGCTCGGTGCTGATGATCGCCGGCGTGGCTCTCGGCGCCCGCTTCCTCTGGTACTACCTGCAGGGAGATCGCGGCGGTCACATCCAGTCGCTCATCCTCGCGGCGGTCTTCCTCATCACCGGCTTCCACACCTGGCTGATCGCGCTGCTGGCGGATCTCATCGCCGTCAATCGCCGCCTGAGCGAGGAACTGCTGATCCGGGTGAAGAAGCTCGAATCCCCCGAGGCGGAGAAGAAGCCGCGCCGCGAACGGGAGTACCGCGAACGGGAGCGCGACCGCGAGCGTCCGGCACAGCCCCAGCCGCAGCCGCAACCCCGCCGCTCCGAACTGCCGCCGAAGGTGGCCAAGCCCGCCGCCGCAACGCCCGCTCCCGCTCCCGCGGCGGCCGCGCCGACGCAGTGGGTCTGGCTGCTCGACGAGGACAAGCTCGAGAACCGCGGCAACGAGCCGCGCAACGAACAGCGGGCCGAACAACGCAACGAACAGCGCCCGAAGCCGCAGGCCAAACCAGCCACGCCCCCTCCCCCGCCGCCGATCTCCGAGCTCGACTTCGATGAAGACGACGAGCCCGAAACCGACACGCCCGAACCGGCCGGCGACCCCACGACCGGCGGCAGCACCAGCCGCCGTCGGCGTCGCCGTCGCGGAGGCGTGCGCCAGCACGCCGACCTGCCCGGCAACCGCGGCAAGCATCTGGCCGGCGGTGGTGAGGGAGAGCGCGGCGAGTAGCCCACCCGGGAATCTCGGAGCGCGGTGACTGCGCCACCGCACTCCGAATCTTTCCCTACGGCTGCGGCCTGTTCACGATCTCCGGGTCGATCATCACCGCCGTCACCGGATGAGCCACCTGCACTCGGGTAGGCGTGCCGTCGGCGCCGGCGACCCAGAGCACGTACGTATAGTTCTGGGCCGCGTCGTCGAGCGGCGTCTGGCCGTAGGCCACATACGCGCGGCGATCGTCGTTCGGATCCGTCAGCGCCGTCTGCGGGCTCGGCTGCGTACCGGGCCAGATGTCGTAGCCCTCTTTCTGCTCGAACTGCACCGACGGCCCGCCGTCCGGCGCCGGGGCCCACCGCAGGCCCGGTTCGAGCATCCACATGATCCACTGGTCATCACGCCACAAGGCCGCGATCGGCGGATCGACTTCCGTCAGTGACAGCACACGTACATGTTGCATAGCTAGCTCTCCTTTTCACGAATGGCCTGAAGGTAATCAGCAGCTTGATATCCGGCACCGCTGAGCTGCTGCATCGCCCGTTCGGCCGTCTTTTTTTCATCAAGACGGACGAGCGTGCGAATCCAGACACTCAGAAAATCAGGATCTTCAGTTTTGCGCACCACCGGCTCCAGCACGTTCTTCGCGCTGGTCCAGGCTGCGCGTGCCGCGGCGGCATTGCCGCTGGCCGCGTGCGCTTCACCGAGGAGGAGCTGGCTCTCCGCCAGAAAGCGCGCTGAGGAGGGATCGTCCTTCGCCATAGGCGCCAGCACCGCGGCGGCCTGCCTGGCCATCCTGATGGCCGCGCCCGCATCGCCCGCCTCCAGCAGCGCACGCGCGTGGTACGCCCGCACGACCGCGAGATCGCGCTGCCAGATGGTCCGGGTCTGATCGCGCGCGATCAGCGGCTCGATCAGCGACTCGGCCGTACGGAACTCCTGCAGCGCCTCGCGCGCACGGCCCTCTCCGCGTAAGAGATTGCCGAGGCGCATCCTCACGATCGCCAGATCGCGCTGCCACTCCACGTTCTGCCGGTCGTGCACGCGCAGCGCTTCGTCCAGCGCGAGCTCCTGCAGGCGCACGCGATGAGCTTCGGACGTCTCGCCGAGCGCTTCCAGCACCGAGGCCAGATAGGCGTGGCTGTTGGCGAAACGCTCCTTCCAGTAAGCGTTCTCCGGAGACGCGCGCACGACTTTCTGCCAGATCGCGAATTCCTGCTCGAACTGCGCGCGTGCCGCACGAAGGTTCCCCATCCGCTGCTGCACGAAGCCGATCTTGTTCAGCGTCGTCGCCAGGTCCGCCTGCTTCTCCACGTTGCCGGGCTTCGCCGCGAGGTGGGCGGTTTTGATCGCATGCGTCGTCTCGTGATGCGGCAGCGCCTTGCGCAGCTCTCCCTGCAGCTCCAGGATGCTGGCCACGGAGCTGTGCGCGTAGGCCAGCTCGAGCTGGTACTCGGAGTTGCCTGGAAACGCCTTCGTCAGCCCATCGGTGGCGCCGAGGTACCGCTCCATGTGCCCGAGCGCGCGGGGCAGATCTCCCTGCAAACGCAGCACGTTGCCGATCCAGAAATGCGACGTGCCGACGGTGAGCTGTGCATCGGCATCGCGCGCATTGCGGGCCAGCCCGATCTGCGCGAGCTGCAGCGACTTGTCGAACGCCTTCAGCGCCTCCGGCAGGTTCCCCTGCCCGATGCGCACCTCGCCGAGTTGCGACAGCGCCTTGCTGTTGCGGAGGATCTCGCTCACTGAAAGCTGCTCCGGATCGAGCGAGGAGATGTGGGCCAGCGCGCGTGTGGAGACGTCGTCGAGGATGTCGAGCCGTCCGACCGGTTCGAGCTTCTTCCGGAGGTCGCCGACCATGAAGTTGATCAGGTCCTCCGCCTGGACGCGCCGCCGCTCCGCCTCCGCCCGCGCCTGACGCAGATCGACGGTGTAGCGCCACGTGCCGATCGTGATGAGCGCGACGACGGCGGCGACCGCCGCCCGCTGCACGAAACGCCGCGCCTTGCCGCTGATGTGCGTGAGGCGGGCGACGACGTCGACGGCCGTGGGCCGGTCCGACGGCGCCACCGCCTTGAGGCGCGTGATGAGCTGGGCCACGTCGCGGTCGCGGCGCGGGAGCGAGACCGGGAGCGATTCGCCGCGCGCCGCCTTGAGCATGATCTCCCGGCCCGTCACCCCCGCGGGGTACGGCTCCTTACCGGTGAACAGCACCTGCATCAGCAGACCGAAGGAATACATGTCGCTGGCCGGCGTCAACGTCTCGCCGCGCGCCTGTTCGGGGCTCATGTAGAGCGGCGTGCCCATGGCCACACCGTGTGCCGTGGCGACGGCGGTGCGGATCGTGTCCCCGAAGCCGTCCGCGGTATCCGTCGTCACGGCAGGCAGGCGTTGCGTCGTGGCGGCGGCGAGCCAGCGGGCCAGGCCGAAGTCCAGCACCTTCACCTCGCCCGCGTCCGTGAGCATCACGTTCTCAGGTTTGAGGTCGCGATGGAGGATACCCGCGCGGTGAGCCATCACCAGAACGCTGGCGACGGCGGCGGCGATCCGGATCTTCTCGGCGCGCGTAAGGCCGGCGAGCAGCGCCTCCTGCAGCGTCTTCCCCTCGATGTATTCGAGGACGAGCAGGTCGACGTCGCCTGTCTCCAGATAATCGTGGATGCGGCAGATGTTCGGGTGATCGAGCTTCGAAAGGGCCCGCGCCTCCCGCAACAGCCGCTCGCGTGCTTCGGCGTCGGGCCGCTGCTCCGCGTGCAGGACCTTCAGTGCGACGCGGCGCTGCAGCGTCTCGTCGAAACCCGCATAGACGTCCCCCATCCCGCCCTGTCCGACGAGATCGACGACACGAATGTGCCCGAAGCGTCTTCCGACCAGCTCCATAGAGAATCCCTGATGTAAGTGTGACCCGAAAGGATTGTATCGGAGTGAACGCCGATCCGCGCCGCCGGATGACCTCCGGTGTCGCACGAGACACCTCAGGTGGTCGTGCGAGACACCTCGAGCGTCCGACTGGAATCCTCGTGCGTCCGACTGCAATCCTCGAGCGTCCGACCGGAATCCTCGTGCGTCCGACCGGAATCCTCGTGCGTCCGACTGGAATCCTCGAGCGTCCGACTGGAATCCTCGTGCGCCGCGCGCGACACCTCCGGTTCCGGATGATCGACAGCGAGCGGCGCTTTTGATGTAGGACAGACACTCTTGTCTGTCCCGCGCACCAGGAGAGCCCGACAGACAGGAGTGTCTGTCCTACATCGTTTACGCGTACGCGGCGACAAAGTGCGTGCTCAACTCGGCCGCCAGCGAGAGTTGAAACGGCACGTGCACGAGCGGATGGATGGCGTTGTAGGTGTGGCTGGCGTTGCGGATGATCGCCACGGAGGCGTCCGGGACGCCGGTGACGATGCGGTGGGCTTCTTCGACCGGGACGCTCTCGTCACGCTCGCCATGGACGACGAGCAGCGGGACCCGCAGGCGTGAGGCGGCGGCGATGATGTTCAGCCGCTCGGCGTTCGTGTCGTAGTCATCGATGATCGCGGTGGACATCCGCATCATCTGTTTCGTGCGGGCGTTCTCGACGTCCATGTGGCCGTCGGCGCGCCAGCGCTGCTTGGTCGCCTCATCCCAGCGGTCGGCGTTCGAGATCGCGCTCCAGGTGATGACCCCTTCGAGGTGCGGCACCTCGTCGGCGGCCAGGAGGGCCACGCCGCCGCCGCGGGAGTGGCCGAGGAGGAACGTCGAGAGCGTGGGGAAGCGGCCCTGCGCGTGACGGACGACGCGCAGCAGATCGGCGACCTGCTTCGAGTAGGTATCGCCTTCGAAGAGATCGAGACGTTCGAAGGATTCCGGGTTCTCGCCGATGCCCGACCGCGACATGTTGAAGCGGCAGACGGCGAAGCCGGCACTGCAAAGACGTTCGGAGAGCCAGGGAAAAAAGCCCCAGTCCTTGAAGCCTTTCCAGCCATGCACGAGGACCACGAGCGCCCGCGGCGAGCCCGCGATGTCGAAATCGCCGCGGATCGGCAGCCCTTCGTCGGAGTCGATCGTGAATTGCGTCACTAGACGTTGAATCGGAAGAGGATCACGTCGCCATCCTGCACTTCGTATTCCTTTCCTTCGCTCCGCATCTTACCGGCCGCGCGGGCAGCCTGTTCGTTCCCGCACGAGAGGTAATCGTTGAAAGCTATGGTCTCGGCGCGGATGAAGCCCCGCTCGAAATCGCTGTGAATTTTCCCTGCTGCCTGCGGCGCTTTCGCCCCGCGCTCGATCGTCCACGCCCGCGCCTCTTTCGGTCCGACCGTGAAGAACGTTTCCAGATCCAGCAGTTTGTATGCCGCCCGGATCAGCACGTTCAGTCCCGGCTCTTCGAGCCCCATCTCCCGGAGGAAATCGGCGCGCTCTTCTTCCGGCAACTGCACGATCTGCGATTCGAGCTCGCCGCAGATCACGACGATCTCCCCGCCTTTGGCCGTGGCGGCGGCGCGCACTTTCGACAGCAGCGGCGTCTCCTGGCCCAGGTCGTTCTCGGCGACGTTGGCCACGTACAGGACCGGCTTGAGGGTGATCGTGTTGACCTCGCGGAGCGCTTCGACGTCTTCCGGCGTCAGCCCGGCGGCGCGGAGAGGGATGCCCTTCTCGACGGCAGCAATGGCCTTCTGCAGCGCTTCGCCCTGGGCCACGTACTCCTTCTGCCCGACGCGGGCCAGACGGCCGACGCGGTCCCAGCGCTTCTGGAGCGCGTCGAGATCGGCCAGCAGCAGCTCGGTCTCGATGACTTCGATGTCGCGCTCCGGATCGACGCTGCCTTCGACGTGGACGACGTTCGGGTCCTCGAAGCAGCGGACGACGTGCAGGATGGCGTCCGTCTCGCGGATGTTCGCCAGGAACTGGTTGCCCAGCCCTTCTCCCTTGCTGGCGCCGCGTACCAGGCCGGCGATGTCGACGACCTTCAGGTCGGTGAAGATGGTCTGCTTGCTCTGTGCGAGCGTGGCGAGTTTCTGCAGACGCGGATCGACGACCGGCACGATGCCGACGTTCGGTTCAATGGTGCAGAAAGGATAGTTGGCGCTCTGCGCTCCGGCGGCCGTGAGCGCGTTGAAGATCGTCGATTTCCCGACGTTGGGAAGGCCGACGATACCGACCGAAAGACCCATGCGTAGATGTACTCCTGACTCGTAACTGCGCCGGGGTCAACGGAATGTTCACCGGAGCGATTCCATGGGAGGACGATGGGACGAATGGGACAGATGGGACCTATGGGAGGCGGAAGATCCTCGGCCCTGCCGCTGCACGCCGGAGGCGTACCGTACGGTAGCCGGTGGTAAGCGCCGCAGGCGCGCCACCACCGGTTCGGTTGCAAAGAAAAATGCACCCCGGCAGGGGTGCCGGACACGCGACCCCTCCCATCGGTCCCACCGGTCCCATGGGTCCCATCTGTCCCATGGGTCCTATCGTTCCCCGGCCGCCACCCGCCGCGCGCCTTCCACCGCCCCGAGCAGGCCCACCTGCTCGTTACTGATCAGAAAGACCGGAATGGTGGCCATCAGCGCGGCAAACCGCCCCTTGCGGCGGAACGCGGCCACGAAGCGGCCGTCCGTGAACCACTGCACGTTCTTCGCGGCGATCCCTCCGGCCAGGTAGACGCCGCCACGGGCCAGGACGCTCAGGCCCATGTTGCCGGCTTCGGCGCCGTAGATATCCACGAACATACCGATCGTCCGGAGCGCGGTGGCGTCGCCGGACTCGGCACGTTGGGCGATCTCGGCGGGGTCGGCCGGGCTGCCGCCGAGAAAGGTGTGGATGTTTTCCAGGCCCATGCCGGAGCAGACTCGTTCCCAGCTCACGTGATCGTGCTCTTTCAGCAGATGCAGCAGCAGCTTGGTCTGCTCCTCGTCCTGGGGGGCAAAGTCGCCGTGGCCGCCTTCGGAGGAGATGACGTGCCACTCGTTTTTGACGTTGTGGACGTACGCCTGTCCCAGCCCCGTCCCCGCGCCGAGGATCGCCAGCGGCGCGTTGCGGTCTCGCTCGGCTACCTGCAGCGGGAACAAATCGCTCTCCGGCAGCACCGGCACGCCGAGAGCGATGGCGTAGAAGTCGTTGATCAGGGCCACCCGGGCGATCTGATGCGCCTCCTGGAGAGCCGCGGCCTCCAGTGTCCAGCCGACGTTCGTCACCGTCGCCTTTTCACCGAGCACCGGCCCGGCCACGGCAAAACAGGCGGCGTCGACGGGCGTGCTGCAGAACTGAAGGAACTCGCCCAGGAGCTGGTCGAAGGTCGAGTAGGCCCCGCTCTCGAACCGCCGTTCGGCCGAGGTCGTCCCGTCCTCCTCCACGCAGCGGAGCAGCGTCTTCGTCCCCCCGATGTCACCGGCGATGATGCGCATGGGACGAAGTCTACCCGTTCGCCTACCGTCCACCGCACTTCCGTGTCTTGTAAGGTCATGAAGGGGAAACGGACGGTCGCCGGTCCGTCTAAAAGAGGTGTGCCGCAGAAGTCAGAAATGTCGCGTCGGAGTCTGCCGATATACTTTGGGCCATGCCAGTGAACGGGGGTGATGATTCAGCGGGACCGCCGCCCAGCGGAGTCATCCCCGTCGAAGACGCCTATCGTTTCCATTCGGCGTTGCTGAAGGAGATCGCGGAGAAGAAGTTCCGCGTCCCACCGGGCGATGCGGAAGGGCTCGTCAACGACGTCTTCCTGGCCTTCCTGATCCGCGGCGTCGCGGTGCGCGACCCTCGGAAATGGCTGATAGGCGCAGTCTGTCATGCGAGCCGCGGCTACTGGCGGGCGGCGTCGAAAACACTGCAGCTTCCCCCTGATATCGACGAATACATGGACCCGCGCTCGTCCACGGCGGAGGCGCAGATCGTCGACAGCATCACCTTCGCGGCGGCTCTGAGCCGGCTCGGCGAGAAATGCCGGGACACCCTTCGCATGTACTACATCGAGGGATACTCCGCCGCCGAGATCGCCGAGCGGCTCGATACGACCTCCGGCTACGTCATGCAGCTCCTGCATCACTGCCGCAAGCGGCTGCGCGACATCTATTGCGATCTCTCGGACGAAAGGAAGCTGTGACCCCGCATTACGACGAAGACTCGCTGTACGAGTACCTGGACGACCCGAGAGGATACGCGGGCCGGGCCGAGCTCGAAGCGCACCTGGAGGAATGCACCCGTTGCCAGGGCGCGCTCGAGGAGCTGAGGGCGTTCGAGGCCACGCTGTCGAACGGCGAGCTGTGGGATCTGGCGGATGCGGCCCGCCGCCATCGCGAGCCGCCGCCGATGATGAACGCCGTCGCCTCGCAGCTCTCCAGCGAGGATGCGGAAGCGGAGGCCCTGCTGGGGCCGATGCTCGAGAGCCCGGCGGCGTTCCGGAACGCGAATGTGGCGTCCTCCCCGGCGATGAGGACGAGCGGTGTCGTGCGGAAGCTCTGCGCGACGGCCCGCGAGCTGCGCGAACGCCAGCCGATGCATGCGCTGACGATCGCCGATGCAGCAGTCGCTCTCGCCGATCAGCTTCCGCGCGACCGCTATCCCTCGACACTCGTCGACGAGCTGCGCGGCAACTCGTGGCTCGAGCGCGGCAACGTCCTCCGTTACCTCGGCCGCTACCCGGAGGCGCTCGACGCCCTCGACATGGCCCAGGCGCGTTTCGAGGAGACACCCATCGCCGCCTTCTCCGTCGCGCTGGTCGACTTCGTCCGGGCCGGCGTCTACTTCAAGAGCGAGCTGTTCGACGACGCCACCCGCCTCGCCCGCCAGAGCGCCCGCATCTTCCGCCAGTTCGGCGAAGAGGACCGGTACGTGCACGCGAAGATGATCCAGGCGGGCGTGCTGTTCCATCAGCATCGCCATGCCGACGCGCTGGCGCTCTTCCTCTCCCTCATTCCGGTCGCGCGCGAGCTCGGCGACGCCGAGACGCTGGCCCGCCTCTATTCGAACGCGGCGAACTGCCATCTCGAGCTGCGGGAGCTGTCCGCCGCCAGCGAGGCGTTCTCCCAGGCCCTCTCTCTTTACGAGGCTCTCGGGCTGGAGACGGAGCGGGTCCGGACGCGCTGGAGCCTCGGCAGGCTGCTGCTGCGGACCGGCCACGTCATCGAAGGGATTGCCCGTCTCCGCCAGACGCGAGACGAGTTCGAGCGCCTGGGCGTGACGACCGACGCCGCCCTCGTGACGCTCGACCTCGTCGAGGCGCTGCTGGCGCGCGGCGACATCCGTGAAGCGCGCACCCTCTGCAACGGACTCGTCCAGAGCTTCACCGCTGTCGGCATGACCGGCAACGCCCTCACTGCCCTCGCCTTCCTCAACGATGCCGTGATCACCGGCAGCGCGACTCCGGACCTCGTCCGGCACGTCCGAGCCTTTTTCGAACAGATTCGCGAGCCCATCTAAGGTTTCGCCACCCTGGCGACACTCTCCTTGTGAGGGGCCCCTCCATCACCCGGCCAAAGCGGCCGGACACCGAAGGAGGGGTTTGCTGTGGAGATTCTGGTCATCGCCGCCATTGTCGCGGTCTACGCCAGTGTCATTTCCATCCCCGGCAGCTAGTCGCAGTTCGCACATTTCGCCAAACGATACCCTCTTGCCGAGGTGGGACGAGGGTCGCCGGACACCGGATGCAGGGACGTTTCACTCCTCGAAGCGCACTCACCCCTGCATCCGGTTGTCCGGTGTTTTTTTGTTGGGCAGTTGGCGGTTGGCAGTTGGCGGTTGGGCGGTGGATGCCTGTTGTCCTGCTTTCGTAGAGGCGCAGAGTGCGACGGTACAGGGCGCCCGCTCATCCGGCGCCTCATCCACCGCCAACTGCCAACCGCCGACTCCTCGCCCGCCAGCATACGGATTGCATCGTGACGAGACGACATTCTGTTCCGTACTACTAACGACTGCTGAGATCGCTCATGACCGCCTCCGAACTCCACCGCCGCCGTATCCGCCTTGGTCTCAGCCGCGAGCAGCTCGCCCATGCCGTCGGCGTCGAGGAGCAGACGCTCGTCGACTGGGAAGAAGGGATCGCCGCCATCAGGGTCCCGCACGCTCTCGAACAGATCCTTCGCCAGAGGGAAGAACGGGAACGGGGCGACCGCCCGCACGCCGCCTGATCGCCGGCCCCGCCCGGCCTGATCGCCGGCCCCGCCCGGCCTGACAGCCGGCCCGGCCCGGCCTGACATCTCGTTTGCACTAGGTCCTGTGCAAGGAGACCCTGCAGATGTTCCGTAAGAAAAAAGAAGACGGGATCGGCAGTATCGATGGTGATGAAGGACGCGGCGTACGCATGGGCGGACGCGACAACCGTCCCCCCACCGGCTACCTCAATCAGGAAGCGGGCGAGCTCGACGAGTTCCTGCTTGGCGACGACGATGACGCCGACGCCAGCGAGCGCCGCCGCGATCCACTGCGCAAGCGCTGACGACCGATCGCTGTCAGCTCTCAGCTCTCAGCGATCAGCTCAGATGGCGACACGCCGAGAGCTGGGAGCTGAAAGCTGAGAGCTTGCTTGCGCTACCATGCGCGCCGATGACCGCATCCGACATCCGCCTCATCGTCTCCGACGTCGACGGCGTCTGGACTGACGGCAAGATCATCTATCTCGGCGAGCAGCGGGAGATCAAAGCCTTCAACGTGCGCGACGGCCTGGCCGTGAAGCTCGCGCAGAAGGTCGGGATCGGGATCGCGGTGGTGACGAGCCGCCAATCCCCCGCGCTGGAGCGCCGCACGCGCGAGCTCGGCATCACGGAGCTGCGTCAGGGCGCCGCAAACAAGCTCGAGGAGACGGAGCGGCTGGCGACCAAGTACGGCCTCACGCTCAAGCAGATCCTCTACGCCGGCGACGACCTCCCCGATCTCGGACCGATGACGCGCGCCGGCATCTCGGCCGCCCCCTCGGACGCCGCACCGGAAGTGCGCGCCATCGCCACCTGGAAGCTCGACGCCGCCGGCGGCCGCGGCGCGTTCCGCGAGATCGTCGAGCGCCTGCTCCGCGAACGGGGCGACTGGGAACCGCTGGTGCAGGAGTTCATCGTTGGCAGGCCCGAGGCTTCGAGCATTTAGGACGCGGGCCGTCGTCCGCGTGCTGCTCGTGCTGGCCGCGATCGGCAGACGCATCCCGCTGCGCGTGGGACGCGCATTCGGACGCGCCCTCGGTACGCTCGCCTGGCACGTCGTGCGCCGCGAACGGCACAAGGCGCTGCGCAACATCGCCATCGCCTTTCCCGGCTGGACCGCCGAGCAACGCGAACGCGCCATCCGCGCGATGTTCCACCACCTCGGGATGTCCCTCTTCGAAGTCCTCTGGCTCCCGAATTTCAATCCCCGCCGGCGCGAGGCGACGACGGTCGTCGAAGGCCTGGAACCGGTGCTCGAGCTGATGGACGAAGGGCGCACGGTGATGGCCTTCACCGGTCACTGTGGTAACTGGGAGTGGCTGGCCACGACGGTCGCAAGCTACGGCCGGCCGCTCGCCGCGATGCAGCGCGAACGGGACGAGCCGGAGATGAACGAGCTGATCACGAGGATCCGCGCGAGCTCAGGCATCCAGACGATCGACCGCGGTTCGTCCGGCGCAGGCCGCGACATCATCCAGGCGCTCCGCCGCCCAGGCATGATCGCCTTCCTGATCGATCAGAACATCCGCGCGGAAAGCGCGAAGGTCCCGTTCTTCGGCCGCCCCGCGCTGACCCCGATCGGCCCCGGCAAGCTGGCGGTGCGTATGGAGGTGACGTGCGTCTCGATGTTCATCGAACGCAAAGCGGACGGCACGCAGCATGTGCGCGTGAACGAGCCGTTTGCTGTCACCCGCGACGACGATCCGCTGGACGTCACAGCCCGCATCACCAGAGAAATTGAAGATCAGGTGCGCCGTGTGCCGGAGCAGTGGGTTTGGATGCACGACCGGTGGCGGGAGCGCCGGTAGCCTATCTCGGAGTGCGGTGGCGATAGCCGCCGCGGCCTTCGGCGAGGCCGAAGGCGGACAGACAAGAGTGTCTGTCCCACATCCCGGCAACCCAATGTGGGACAGACACTCCTGTCTGTCCGGCCTACTTGAAGGTAGCTCTTTTACACGTGTAGCAGAGCGGGCTATGGGCTACAGATCCTGTGCGCCCATCGGCCAGTCACCGCGCAGGAACTGCCGGATCGCTCCGAACACCACCACCGGGTCATCCGACCAGGCGTTGTGCGCGGCGCCCGGCACTGACACGAACCGTGCGTTCGGCAGCTCCGCGGCCCAGGTGCGGCCGGCTTCGTAGGCGGCGTTGCGGTCCTTCGTGCCGTGGATCGTCAGGAAGGGCATCGTCAACTTCTTGACCTCCTCCGGCGTGAGCATCGCCTTCTGGATGGTCTGGAAATGCGGGGCCGCCATCTTCTGGAAATTCGCCGGCCACTCGTTCTCGTACGCGCAGGGGGACGGAACGCGCGAGGCGTGCTTCGGATTGCCGACCACCATGTGGCTGATCATGCGCGCCCATTCGGTGCAGTCGCCGAGCTTCGACTGATCGACCGTGATCCCCATGTCGTCGCGCGTGTGCGTCCGGAACGTCTTCGAGCCGTCGTTCGGCGCGGGACCGAGCTGCACGGCGCGGGCGACGTACTCCGGATGAGCGAGCGCGTACATCGCCACGGCCTTGCCGAGGTACGAGTAGCCGACGGGCACGAACCGCTCGAGCGCAAAGTGCGCGCGGATGGTCTCCAGGTCTTCGACGTCCTGCTGGATCGACGCCGTCTCCGAACGTCCGGAGCGTCCGCGATTGCGCGGGTCGTAGCCGATGACGGTGGCCACGTCGGAGAACTGGCGGAAGTCTTCGAAGAGGACGAAGCCGAGCGGCACGACGATCGTCAGCGGTCCGTTTCCCGTCTTCTGGTAGTGGAGCTTCACGCCGTCTTTCGTCGTGACGCTCCCCTCCTCCACCTTCTCCGTTTCCCACGTCACGGGCGAGCCCGGACCGTCGAACATCACCTTCCACTTACCGTCCTGCTGCTTGCGCCACATCGACGTGTAGTGGCCGGTGAGCTTGCCGGCGGTCGTGTAGATCGGACCGTACGAGAAGCCGACGTCGCCGGCCGCATTCACCGCCACCCGCTCCGGCCCCCACGAGAACGGCGCCTCGGGCGCATTGATCATCCGGCTCCAGCCGTCGACGATGGCCTTCTTCCCCCGCAGCGTTCCGAGCGCGCTGAAGAACGTGGCATCGTCCGCAACCAGCTCCCCGAACTTCGCCACATCGTGATCCGCGAACGCCTTCGCGAACGCGATCTCCGACTGACGCACTTCTTCGACCGGATCGGCAGCAAACACTGAGGTGGACATCAGAACGGCGGCAAGCACAGCGACGGCTCTCATGGCGCGAGAGAGTACCGCGCAGAGGTGCAGGTCGCGGTGAGACGGGTGTTACGGATGGTTACGGATTGATGATTTCTGGTTGTTGGTTGTTGGTTGTTGGTTTTCGGTTAATCCATCGACGAAGGACCGCCCTGCGGCGACCCAACCAAAAACCAAAAACCAACAACCAACAACCGCCTCAACTCAAATCACAATCGTCTCGTGAATCGGCCTGTTCTCCCAGAACCGCTGGATCGACAGCGGGGTGCAGTCCAGGGTGCGGTATTCGCCGTACATCGTCAGCTCGGCCATCGCCAGGCCGGCGGCCGGCGCTTCCATGGCACCGTGGCCGGAGAAGCCGGTGGCGAAGAGGAGGCCTTTGTAGTGGGGGTGCTCGCCGATGACGGCGTTGTGGTCGACTTTGTTCGTGTCGTAGAGACCGCCCCACATCGACATCAGGCGGCAGCGCTCCATGCCCGGGACGCGCTCCTGCAGCACGTAATTGATCTGCTCCTCGTAATACTGCGCGTCGGCCGTCAGGTCGAAGCCGGGTGCGGTATCAGGATCGGCCCGGCCGATGAGGAGATTCGGGCCCTCGGGGCGGAAGTAGATCCCCTGGTCGATGATCGTCATCGGGATCCGTTCGAAGCCTTCGATCGGCGGGAAGTTCGTGATGTAGAGCATCCGCTTGAGCGGAATCACCGGGGGCAGATCGTCGCCGGCAAGCCCGGAGTCTTCCATCAGTTGATTCGTCCAGGCGCCGGCGGCGACGAAGACCTTCTCGCTCTCCAGGACCGTCCCGTCTTCCAGCACCACGCCGCGGCAGGCGTTCCCTTCGATGTGCAGCTTCTTCACCGACGTGCGCAGGCGGAGCTCCGCGCGTCCGGCGAAGCCTTCCAGGCCGCGCTCGTAATAGCCCTGCGCCGCGGCGGACGGATCGAAGCTGCCGCAATCGGGGCCGAAGACGCCGCCGGCCATCGGGCGCATGCCGAGCATCTCGTTGACCTCCGGATCGATGTGGTCGATCCCGGTCTTCAGACCCGGCACCTTCGCCTCCACCTCGGCCGGATCGAGGAACTCGATGCGCACGCCGTTCTGCGCCCACTGCTCGCCGAACGTCTTCGCGCTCTCGAAGTTCTCCTCGTACTGGCAGAACAGATAGCCCCGCTGGTCGAAGCCGATCGGCCAGTCCAGCTCCTCGCGGAAGTTCGCCAGGCGCTGGATCGAATAGCTCGTCAGCTTCATGTTGATCGGCGTCGTCCAGATGTTGCGGAAGCCGCCGGCGGAGAGCGCGGTCGAGCCTTTGGAAAGCGCGTCCTCACGCTCGAGCACCAGCACGCGTCCGGTGAAGCCGAGCTTCGACAGGTGATAGAGCGTGCTGCCGCCGATGATGCCGCCGCCGATGATGATCAGGTCGTATTGGGGCATTACTTTTCCTAACTGGCCTTGGCCACGGTGAGGGCACAGACGCGCTTCGCGCCGCGGGCCAGCAACTCCTTTGCGCACGCACGCAGCGTCTCGCCGGTGGTGCAGATGTCGTCGATGAGGAGGATGGAGAGACCCTCGGCGCCCGTCGCGGCGAAGGTGTTGCGAACGTTCACGACCCGCTCGCGCCGGGTGAGGGACGCCTGCCGCCCGCGGTCGAGCTTTTTCGCGAGCAGCGGCCGGACCGGGATGCCCGCGTGTGGGGCGAGCGCACGCGCGAGCAGGTCCGACTGGTTGTAGCCGCGCCGCCGTTCCTTGGCCGGATGCATCGGCACCGGGACGAGCGCATCGAAGGCCAGATCGCCGCGCGTGCGCAGCGTCTCTTCGAGCAGCGTGGCCAGCGTCTGGTCCAGGAAGTCATGGCGCTCGTACTTCATCGCCTGCAGGAGCTTCTCGAGCACGCCCTCGTAGATGCCGTACGCGGCGCACCAGTCCACCGGGAGTGGATTCGTGACGCAGTCGAGGCACATGCCGGGGGCACCGAGAGGAAGCGCGCAGGAGGGGCATTGCGGCTGGCCGATGGGCCGCACGGCCGGCCAGCAGGAGGCGCAGCAGGACGCTTTCCGGTCCCGCCACGGCAAGGGCCGGCGGCAGGAAACACACCATGACGGCAGAACGATTCGGAGCGTTTCGCGTCCTAGAATCGAGACTGCATCCGCCAGCGGCCGGCTCTCCACGCCGCACATTGTACTCACCCAGAAGGAGTGGCAAATCGATGACTCTTAGACATATAGTCGGGCGCATGAAGAAGACCGCGTTTCTGCTCGCGCTCATCCTGCTGAGCGCGGTTCCGACGTTCGCCCAAAGCTCTGAATTCGGTGTCCTGGTAGGCGCCACCCGCCGCGTGATCGGCGATGACGACACGCTGGGCGGAGCGGCGCTCGACGACAAGTTCGAGCTGTCGAACACCTCCATCGAGCTCTTCTACGCTTTCGAGCTCGACCGCGGCACCTACTTCAAGATCAAGGCTGGCCGCCTCGAAGCTCCGGTGGCGTTCGGCATCGGACCCGATGACGACCGCGCCCGCGTCGACGCCGAGGGCGAGATCCAGCATGTCGACGGCGTGGTCGAGTATCGCTTCAACGAGCCCTACGGCTCCACCGGCTTCTTCGTCGGCGCCGGCCTCTACCGTCAGAAGGCGGACACGTTCGACACCGAGACCGACTTCGGCTTCTCCGGCGGCATCAACGCCGACTTTCCCCTCTCCAGCCGCTACGGCGTGATCACCGAGGCCGCCTTCCACTGGACCAGCTTCGAGTTCAATCCGCGCTACGTGACGGTCAGCGCCGGGCTGCGGATGAAGTTCTAGGCAAGTAGGCGGTTGGCAGTTGGCGGGTGGC
>DASWMP010000028.1:0-8671 GCA_036399695.1 Thermoanaerobaculia bacterium
AGGGGCGTGGGGTCAGACCTTCGTTTCGTGCGCCGGCCACCGAAACGAAGGTCTGACCCCACGGCCGCAGGTGGGTATTCACCACAGAGACACAGACGCACAGCAGAGAGGGGGACGGAGACAAGCTTTTAGAGATCTCCGTCCCCCTCTGAGCTATAAGTATTCGACCTCCGGCCTGTCACGCCGGAGGTCGCGGGTTCGGTTGGTCAGTCCTTCTTAATAGCTGACTTTCAGTTGATACGTCGTTTGCGTCGACGCGGCGCGGTAGACGCGGACGTAGACGTTCACCGCCGCGGAGCCCGTGTTGGTCCAGGACACCTGGTCCGGGGTCGTGCTGTCGTTGTACGAGCTGGCCAACGTGGCCCCGGCTGCGTTGTAGAGGTAGACGTTGTAGTTCACCGTGAGGCCGTTGAGCAGCGCCGTCACCGTCCTCCCGGCCGGGAGGCTCAGGCCGAAGTAGTCGTCTCGCGACGTACTCGACTCGTTGAGGAACGTCCCGGAGATCTGGTTGCATGGCCCCGAGATTGTCTGCGGGGCGGCCCAGGTGTTCGGCTCCACGTCCGAGATGGCGTTGCACGCCGGCGGCGGCGCGGCCGCGTGGGTGATCTTCAGTTGATAGGTCGTGCGAGCATCCGCGGGACCGCGGAAGGCGAGGACGTAGACGTTCACCGCCGAGGCGCTGTTGTTGGTCCAGGAGGCCTGCTCCGGCGTCGTGCCGCTGTTGTACGAGGAACCCACCCAGTTCCCGACGGCGTCGTAGATCTCCAGGTCGTAGTTCTCCGTGAGACCGTCGAGCAGCGCCGTTACCGTGTGGCCCGCCGGCAGGTTCAGGCGGAAATAGTCGTACTCCTCCTGCAACGGGGTCGCGTCGTTGGCGAAGGTCCCGGAGATCTGGTTGCAACTCCCCGAGATCGCCTGCGGCGCGGACATGCTGTCGTTCGGCTCCGCGTCCGAGATGGGATTGCACGACGGCGGCGGCGCGGACGGCTCCGGTTTGATGGCCCTCGCCAGCGTCCATCCCGGGTTGACGCCATCGCCTGAGTAAGCACCGCGATACGTGTTGATCCGCGTCCGGCCGTTGAAGTCGCGGTTGTAGTCGAGCAGGCCGGTGAAGGGCGTGTAGTCGATGGCCGTGCCCTGGAGCTGTCCGCTCTTGGGGTAAAGGTCGAGACCCGCTCCCAGCGCGGCCATGGGGTTGTTGAGGAAGCTCGACGCCTGGGCGTAGGTACCGGTCACGTTGTTGCTGGCCTGCCCGCCAGTGATGGGCGTGCCGGCGAAGACGGCGTTGCCGACGACGCGCTGCGTGTACGCGGGGTCGGGGTTATTAATGTAGATGCCGGTCCCGCTGGCAACGATGGTGTTGTTGAAGATCTCGAGCCGCCTCGGGAGGCTGTTCTGCTGCTGGAACCGCACCGCCGTGCCGGTGCGATGCACGAAGAGGTTGTCGTGGAGGGCGACGTTGCCTTCACCCTGGAACAGCCCTTCGGTGGGGTTCTCGTAGAAGAGGTTCCCGTAGATCTGGTAGATGTCCGAGGAGCCCGCGCCGGAGAGCGGCCAATGGCCCACGAGGAGGTTCGGCCGCGGATCGGTGGTCCCGGAGTTGGCCCCTTTGCTGAACACGTTATGGCGGATGATGGTCGTGCCGGACGACGGCGCGCCGACCGAGGTGCTGCGACTGAGCTGGTGCTTGAACTGGGCGTTGTAGCCGATCGTGTCGTAGACGAGGTTGTGCTCGACCAGCGAGTTCGAGAACTCGTAGCCGCCGGAGGAGTCGCCAAAGTACATGCCCGTGCCGGCGTTGGTGATCGTGTTGTGGCGCACGACCCAGTTCCAGGCGGGGCACTTGGTGCTGATGCCGACGCGCTGCTGGTTCGGGTCGAAGTTGGTGATGTTCAGCCTCTCGATCAGGATGTGATGCACGGACACCGCGGTGGCCTCGGCCTTGACGCCGTCGCCCGCCAGGTCCATGCCGTCGAGCGACAGGTTGCGCACGGCGATGTAGCTCGAGTCCTTGAGGCTGATGACGTTCCAACTGCCCCCCGTGAAGAGCGCGGGCGAGCCGCTGGCCGGACCCTCGAAGACGATGCACTGGCCCGGCTGGCCGTTCTTGCCATGGATGGGCAGGCCCTGGGTGTAGGTGCCGGCGGCGAAGAGGAGACGATCGCCGGGCATCAGCCCGGCGATCAGTGAGCGGTACGTGGAAGGAGTGGCCTGGACGGTCCGGAGAGGGGCTGCACCGTTGCAGCCGCTCAGCGTGTCGGCGAGAGTCTGGGCCTGCGTCGCCGAGGCGACGAGAAGCAATGCGGCGATGGCGGTGGGGAGAAGGGCTTTCCTCAGCATGGAGTCATTCCTCTCAGTCGTCGCGGAGCTCAATAGCTGACTCGCAATTGATAAGTCGTGCGCGCGTTTGCCGCCGGGCGATAAACGTGGATGTAGACGTTCATCGCCGAAGCGGTGCCGTTGGTCCAGGAGGCCTGGTCGGGGGTGGTGCCGGGGCTGTAGGAAGAGCCCACGAAGTTCCCCACGGCGTCGTAGATCTCGAGGTCGTAGTCGGTCGAGAGGCCGTTGAGCAGCGCCGTCACCGTGGCGCCGGCCGGCAGGCTCAGACGGAAGTATTCGTCCTGTCCCGTCAGCGTGTCGTTCAGGAACGTTCCGGAGATCTGGTTGCAGCTCCCGGAGATCGCCTGTGGCGCCGTCATGCTGTTGTTCGGCTCCACGTCCGAGATGGAACTGCAGGGCGGGGGCGCCGTAGCCGCGTGCGTGACCTTCAGTTGATAGGTCGAGCGCGCATCCGCGGGACCGCGGAAGACGAGAACGTAGACGTTCATCGCCGAAGCGGTGGTGTTGGTCCAGGACGCCTGCTCCGGCGTCGTGCCGGCGTTGTACGAAGAGCCGACCCAGTTCCCCGCGGCGTCGTAGATCTCCAGGTCGTAGTTGTCCGTAAGGTTGTCGAGCAGCGCCGTCACCGCATGCCCTGCCGGCAGGTTCAGGCGGAAATAGTCGTACTCTTCCTGCAGCGGGGTCGGGTCGTTAGCGAACGTTCCCGAGATCTGGTTGCAGGTCCCGGAGATCGCCTGCGGCGCGGTCATGCTGTTGTTCGGCTCCACGTCCGAGATCGCATTGCAGCCTGACGGTGGCGGCGCGGCGGACACGGCCGGCCGGATGGCCAGCGCCGGCATCCATCCCGGGTTCACGCCATCGCCCGAGTACGCACCACGATACGTGTTGATCCGCGACGAGCCGTTGAAGTCGCGGTTGTAGTCGAGCAGGGCGGTGAAGGGGGTGTAGTCGATCGCGGTGCCCTGGAGCTGGCCGCTCTTCGGATAAAGGTCGAGGCCCGCGCCCAACGCGGCCGTCGGGTTGTTGAGGTGGTTCGAGGCATTGGCCACGCTGCCGGTCACGTTGTTGCTCAGTTGCCCGCCCGTCAGCGGTGTGCCGGCGAAGACGGCGTTGCCGACGACACGCTGCGTGTAGCCGCTCTCGCCGCCCGCGATCCGGATGCCGTTGCCGGCGGCGATCACGGTGTTGTTGAAGATCTCGATCCGCCTGACCGTGCCGTTGTGCGGCTGGATGCGCACTCCTTCGTACGAGCGGTTCACCAGCAGGTTGTCGTGGAAGGCGATGTTGCCTTCCCCCTGGAACAGCGATTCGTTCGGGCTGCTGTTCTCGTACAGGAGGTTGCCGTAGATCTGGTAGATGTCGGTGGAGCCGGGCCCCGAGGACGGCCAGTGGCCGACGAGGAGGTTTGGGCCGGTGCCTCCGGTCGCCTTGCTGAAGACGTTGTAGCGAATGATCGTCGTGGCCGACGCCGGCATGCCGAGCGAGGTGCTGCGGCCGGTCTGGTGCTTCACCTGGAGGTTGTAATCCAGCGTGTCGTACACGAGGTTGTATTCGATCAGGCCATTGACGAACTCGCGCGTGCCGTCGGAGTTGCCGAGGTACATCCCGGTGCCCGTGGCGTAGATCGTGTTGCGACGGATCACCCAGTTCCACGCCGGACACTTGGTGCTGATGCCGACGCGGAGATAGTTGGGATTGAAGTTCGAGATCTTCAACCCCTCGATCAGGACGTGATGCACGGACACGGCGGTGGCTTCGGCCTTGACGGCGTCTCCCGCCTTGTCCAGACCGTCGAGCGTCAGGTTACGCACGGCGATGTAGCTCGAGTCCTTGAGGCTGACGACGTTCCAACTGTCGCTCCCGGTGAAGAGCGCGGGCGAGCCGCTGGCCGGACCCTCGAAGACGATGCACTGGCCCGGCTGACCGTTCTTGCCATGGATGGGCAGGCCTTGGGTGTAGGTGCCGGCGGCGAACAGGAGCCTGTCGCCCGGAATCAGGTTGGTGATGAGCGAGCGGTAGTTGGAAGGGGTGGCCTGGATCGTACGGAGAGGGGCTGCGCCGTTGCAGCCGCTCAGCGTTTGATCGAGAGTCTGGGCCTCGGCTATCGAGGCGAACGAGGCGACGAGAAGCGTAGCAGTAGCAATTCGCACGAGCACTTTGCGCAGCATGAGTCACTCCTTTGATGTCGATGTGGACGGTAGGGCGCGAACATCAGCTACAACGGGACAACGCTCGATGGGCTATGCAACGCAGGAGCCTCGGAGCACCAGCAGAGCAGCTCCGCGATGCGATCACGCGTGACACGTCACACAACCGGCACACTGTAGTTTCAGAGGCTCGTTGAGACTCCGGTTATGCGTTACGTGTATGTACTGTTTTGACCCGAAGGAGGACCGGCACCGTTGCGACAGCCAGACGACGACCGCGAAGGATCGATGCGTCAGACCTTCATGTTCGCGCCGGCGATACGCTTCCGTTCGCGCCGGCCTCGGACCTGAGCATCTTCGTGATCTCGGCCCCGGGCACCGGCCTGCTGACGAGGTAGCCCTGCATGACGTCGCACCGCTGCGAGCGCAGCGCGCGCATCTGCTCTTCGGTCTCCACGCCTTCCGCCACCACCGACAGATTGAGGCTGTGCGCCATGGAGATGATGAGCGTCGCGATGGCAGCGTCGTCCGCGTCGGCAGGCGTATTGCGGACGAACGACTGGTCGATCTTCAACGTGTCGATGGGCAGGCGCTTCAGGTAGCTGAGTGACGAATAGCCGGTGCCGAAATCGTCGATGGAGATCTTCACCTGCAGCTTCTTGAGCTCCAGGAGCGTGGCGATCGTCTCTTCCACGTTCTCCATCATCACGCTCTCGGTCAGTTCGAGACAGAGATGACGTCCGTCCAGCCCTGCAGACGACAGCGCCTCCGCTACGGCCACCGGAAGATTCGCCTCGCGGAAACGCTGCGCGGAGACGTTCACCGACACCGTCGTCAGTTCCAGTCCCGCTTCCCGCCACTCTTTCATCTGCCTGCAGGCGGTGCGCAGCACCCAGTGCGTCAGTGGCACGATCAGACCCGTTTCCTCGGCCAGCGGGATGAACTCGGCCGGGGAGACCAGTCCCAGCTCCGGATGCTCCCACCGGACGAGCGCCTCCACTCCGACGAACCTGCCGTCCTGCAGCGACACGAGCGGCTGGTAGTGCAGCCGGAGCTCCTCGCGCTCGATGCCACGGCGCAGACTGTTTTCGAGCACGAGCCGCTTGAACGCGATCGCATTCATGGCGGGGGCGTAGAGCTGGTAACGGTTTCCGCCCTGTTGCTTCGCACGCGAGAGCGCGGTGTCCGCATTGCGGACGAGCGTCTCGGCGTCGCCTCCGTCGAGGGGAAACATGGTGATGCCGACGCTGGCGGTCACGTGCAGCTCGTGGCCGTGAACGGAAAACGCACTGTCGAGCTCCGTCAGGACCTTGCGGGCGACGCGCGCCGCGTCTTCGACGTCGTCGATCTCCGGAAGCAGGAACAGGAATTCGTCTCCGCCGAGACGGGCGACCGTGTCTTCCGCGCGCAGGACAGCGGTGAGGCGCGATGCGGTCATCCGCAGCAGTTCGTCGCCCGCGCCATGTCCCAGCGTCTCGTTGACGGTCTTGAACCGGTCGAGGTCGAGGGACATGATGGCCAGACCGCGTGCGCCGCGACGGCGGGAATGGGCCAGAGCCTGCGTGAGGCGGTCGTCGAAGAGCATTCGATTCGGCAAACCGGTGAGCGCGTCGAAGTACGCCAGGTGCCGGATCATCTCCTCGTCCTGCTTGCGCCCGGTGACGTCGCGCGAGTTGAGGACGATGCCGCCCACCTCCGCGTTGTCGAGCAGGTTGCTCACGCTGGCCTCGAGGGCGCGCCATTCGCCGCCGCGTGCGCGCATGCGGAACTCCGCCGTAACGGGCGTGGACGCGCCGGCGGACTGGACGAGGGCCGCGGCCAGCGCATGCCGGTCTTCGGGGTGCACATGCTCCTCGAGTGCCGCGCCCTTCAGCTCGCCGGCCTTATGCCCGAGGAGACGCTCGACCGACGGGCTTTCGTAGAGGATCCGGCCGCCGGCGTCGAGGACCGTGAGGATGTCGGAGGAATGCTCGATGAGAGCGCGAAACCGGCGCTCGCTGTCGCGCAAGGCCTCCTCCGCCCGCCGCCGGTTCGCCCGTTCGCCCGCTTCCCGCAGCTCGCGGTCGATCGCCGGGATCAGCCGCGCCGAGCTCCCCTTCATGATGTAGTCGTGCGCACCGGCGCGCATCGCCTCCACGGCCGTCTCTTCTCCGATGGTTCCGGAGACGATGAGGAACGGGAGGTCCAGGCCGCGCCGATGGACGACATCGAGCGCGGCCAGCGCGTTGAAGTTGGGGAGGGAGTAGTCGGCGATGACGAGGTCCCATGGTTTCTCGTCAAAGGCGCGCTCCATCTCCTCGGCCGTCTGCACCGTCCGCGAGACCGGCTGGTAGCCGTTTCGCCGAAGCTGAAGCAGGAGCAGCCGTGCGTCGTCCTCGTTGTCCTCGACGATGAGAACGTGCAGCTCTTTGGTCGCGCTCATGGCAGTTCCATCGATACGGTGGTGCCCTGCTGCAGGGCGCCTGCCGCCCGGACGCGTCCGCCGTGCCGGTGCACGATCCGCCGGACGAGGGCCAGCCCGATCCCGAGTCCATCGTAATCGCTGGCCTGGTGAAAGCGCTGAAATGGCGTGAACATCCGTCCCGCGGACGCGGGGTCGAAGCCGGCGCCGTTGTCCTGCACGAACAGGGTGACGGGATCTTCGCGTCCGACGACGATGTGCGCATCGGCGCGCTTCGCCGTGAACTTCCAGGCGTTCTGGAGCAGATGGGTGAGCGCGGTGCGAAACAGCGCCGGATCGGCGTTCGTGACGAGCTCACGCTCGACGTCGAACGTGACGTCGCGCCCCGGCTCGGCCGCCCGCAGCTCGGAGACGATGGTCTCTGCCAGCGCGGTCACGTCGATGTCCACCCGCCGCAGTGGCGTCTGCGAAACGCGATGGAGCTGTAGCAGGCCGTCAAACATGGCGTTCATGCGGGAAACAGCGCTGCGAATCGTCGTCAGATACTCGAGCCCATCGGCCGATAACACCTCCCGCTGATCCTCGAGCAGCGCCTCGCTGAACCCATCGATGACACGCACCGGAGCCCCGAGGTCATGCGTGAGCGCGTAAAGGAGCTCGGTGAGCTCACGCGTCACCTCGGCGATCGCCGTCCGAGGTGACGGTCAAGACCGTTCCCTCACGCATCATCGACGCCCGCGACGAGCTCGTCTCTTTTTCCTGCCGGCTTGGCACCGCACGGCGGGTTCAGTACGCGTGCCCATGAATGCACGTCCGCATCCTAACCGCCCCGATGCGGCAGAGCTCGAATAATGAAGTATCGCGCCCCCCTTGTCGCCGAGCGCCGAGCCGGTCAGCAGCGGCGAAACGGTGGCTACCACGGCGCGGAAACCAGCCGCGAACGCGGGCCGCGTGCTCGCGACCTGCGTCGCGTGCAGGAAATGTGTCCGCAGCCGAGCCTTCACGGCTGAGGCAGTGCGCGGTGTGCGTACCCGGTAAAGCTCGACGTCGCAAACACCGGTGATGAGATTGTGATGCGCCAGTGGCCTTCACCGCGCTAAGTTTTCTTCGTGTCCTCGCAGTAAGTGGCGTCGATGGAGCGCAGCCCTTCGATCTTCCAGCCGAACTGTTGGTAAACCTTCTTGGCGGCCACCTGTCCTGCCTTTACGGCGCCGTCGAAGTATCCGGGCCATTCGTCCGAGGCCTCGGTGCCGGCCCAGAAGATTTTGCCGCCCACGGGTGTGCGCCACCCAACCTTGGCGGACTTGGTCCAGACATTCGGACCTACGTGGGAGGTGAAGGCCCCGCAGGTCCCTTTCTCATCGTCCCAAGGGTAGTAGACGAAGTCTTTGGCCTTCTTGGCGTCGGGTCCGAAGTAGTAGGCGAAGTCATCGAGGATCCACTCTCGGACTTTCCCGTCTTTGTCGGAGACGAGGGCAAGGTTGTCGTCGAGTCCATCCGCAGGCACACCCGACGAGAAACATCCACTCAGATTATTTATGGATTGCTGTAAGGACAGGCTAACACAGGCAGAGCTCGGCAGGCAGACGGGTCTTCGTGCGGCGGGGACAGCGGGGTCACACCTTCGATCTACGGCTGGACGCGAAACCCCCGTGACCTCTAGCCCTGACCAGCCGCGAAACGGCAGTGGAGGACGGACAATCCTGTCCGTCACGCGACAACCTCTCCACGAAGCGCGTTGCGAAGCGGCGTGCTCGCCGACTTCTCGCGTGACGGACAAGAT
>DASWMP010000029.1:0-6526 GCA_036399695.1 Thermoanaerobaculia bacterium
GCGGTTCCATGATTCGCCGATCGCTGTTCCTCCTTTTTGTGGCAATCGCCGTCTTCGCCGGGCCTGTCGCGCATGCGCGGCGGCGGGTGGTGACCGTCCGGCCCGATCCGGTAATCCGGCTCGGGGCGCTCTTCTCCCTCACCGGCGACGGCGCGTCCCTCGGCGCGGCGAGTACCGCCGCGCTGGAGCTGGCGGTGCGGGACATCAATCTCGAGCTCGCCCAGCTCGACCTGCCGTGGCACGTCGAGAGCGACATCGAGGACACACGACTGACCGCCACGGTGGCTCGCGAGAAAATCGCGGCCCTGCATGACCGCGGCGCGCGCTTCGTCATCGGGCCGCAGTCGAGCTCGGAGGCGGGGGCAGTCCTGGCTTACGCCAACGAGCACGGCATCGTCGTGATCAGCCAGGCCAGCACGGCGGCGTCGCTGGCCATCGCCGGCGATCATCTCTTCCGCCTCGCGCCGAACGACCGTCTGGAAGGTCTCGCCCAGGCGGCGCTGCTGCAGGCTGACGGCATCGACACGATCGTGCCGATGTGGCGCGACGACCTTGGCAACAACGGCCTGAAGGAAGGAACGCGCCGCGCGTTCGAGGCGCTCGGCGGCACGGTGCTGCCGGGCATCGCCTACGCCCCCACGACCACCGATTTCACGACGCAGGTGGCGGCCATCGGCGCTGCCGTGCGCGCGGCGCGCAACGCCCGTCCGGCGGCACGCATCGCCGTCTATCTCGCGTCCTTCGAAGAAGCGGCCGACGTCTTTCGTCTCGCCCGGCTCGACTCCGACCTCGCCTCGATCCGCTGGTACGGCGCAGACGGTGTGACGCAGAGTCGTGCCCTCGTCAGCGATCCGGCCGTCGCCGCATTCGGCGTGGCCACGCAGTTCACCGCGCCTAACGTCGGCCTCGACGAGCTCACCCGCGACCGGTGGGAACCGCTCTCCGAGGAGATCCGCGCGAGGATCGGCTTCTCGCCCGATGCGTACGCGCTCTCGGTGTACGACGCGGCCTGGGTGGCCATCCTCTCCGCGATCGAGGTCAACGGCGAGGCAGCGATGCTGCGCGAGTCCTTCAGCCGCAACGTGCAGCGCTACTGGGGCGTGACCGGCCCCACCGCCGTCGACGACGCCGGCGACCGCAAGATCGGCAACTTCGACTTCTGGACCATCAAGCAGGTCAACGGCACGCCCGACTGGATCCGCACTGCGCAGTACAACGGCCGTATCGCGCGGTAGTAGCCTTTTCCCCTGACCGATCTCGGGCAGCCACCGCTCTTTACACCTGTAGCAGCGCGGTGGCTGCGCCACCGCAGTCCGAGACTCGCTCCCCGTCAGCCAACGTTCTTTCGCCCTTCTACCCGGCCACCGATGATTTTCGGTCCCCTCCCCCGTCTAAACCCGCGGAGGAACGAAATGGAAAAGATCACACCTCATTTGTGGTTCGGCACCGAGGCGAAGGAGGCGGGCGCGTTCTACACCTCGCTGTTCGCCGGCTCCAGCGTGAAGAGCACGACCACACTGCACAACACCCCGTCCGGGTCCGTGGACGTCGTCACGATCGACCTCGCCGGACATGAGCTCACCCTCCTCTCGGCCGGGCCGCTGTTCAAGTTCACGCCGGCCATCTCCTTCCTCGTCGCCTGCGAGACGAAAGAGGAAGTCGATGAGCTCTGGAGCAAGCTCTCGCCGGGCGGCTCCGCATTGATGGAGCTCGGCAGCTACCCGTTCAGCGAGCACTACGGATGGATCCAGGACCGGTACGGACTCTCCTGGCAGGTGATGCAGGCGCGCTGGCAGCCGATCCGGCAGAAGATCACTCCCACGCTCATGTTCACCGGCGAGCAGGCAGGCAAAGCCGAAGAGGCGATCGCCTTCTACACGTCCGTGTTCCACGACTCCAAAAGCGACTCGATCCTGCGGTACGGCGCCGGCGAGGAGCCGGACAAAGAGGGCACGGTCAAGCACGCCGTCTTCACGCTCGAAGGGCAGGACTTCGCGGCGATGGACAGCGCGCATCCGCACGGCTTCGGCTTCAACGAAGCGATCTCGCTCCAGGTGCACTGCGACACCCAGCAGGAGATCGACTACTACTGGGACAAGCTCTCCGCCGATCCAAAGGCCGAACAGTGCGGATGGCTCAAAGACCGCTTCGGCCTGTCGTGGCAGGTCGTCCCCACCGAGATGGACGAGATGCTCGCGACGAACGATCAGGCCAGGATCGCACGCGTGACCGAGGCTTTCCTGAAGATGAAGAAATTCGACCTGGCGACGCTCAGGGAAGCAGCCGACGACAACGCCTGACGCACGCGCGGGCTGACACGCTGATTCATCGGCGGGTCAGCCCGCGTCGCTCCCCGCGCCCGCGCGCACCGCGGGACGTGGAGCGCCGGGGCTTGCATTGCCACCAGCAGTGCTGTAGTGTTGCACCTGTGTACAACACCGCAACTGGTGCACGATGCTCGTGAACCTCGATCCGAACGACGCGCGGCCGCTCTATCTCCAGATCATGGACGAAGTGCGGCGGGCGGTCGTCGTCGGGACGTTGAGGGCCGAGGATCCACTCCCCTCCGTGCGCGAGCTTGCCGGCGAGCTGGTCGTGAATCCCCGCACCGTCTCCCAGGCCTACCAGGAGCTCGAGCGCGAGGGCGTCATCTACGTGCGCCGGGGACAGGGCACGTTCGTCTCGCCCACCGTCAAGCGTGGCGCCGGAGAGCGGCGCAGCCTGGCGCTGGCGGTGGCCAAGCGCGCGCTGCTCGAGGCGCGGCGAAACGGCATCGGGGCAGAGGAGCTCGTGACCATGATCCAGAAACTCGCAGCGAAGGAGGACGAATGAACGGCTCGGAGTCATTCGCCGTCGCGACGCACGCCCTGTCGATGCGCTACCGGAACCAGGCCGCACTCACCGCTGTCGATCTGCGCGTGCCCGAGGGCGCGGTGTACGTCCTCATCGGCGCCAATGGCGCGGGGAAGAGCAGCATGATGAAAGCGCTGCTGAACCTCGAGCGGCCGCATGAGGGGCGTGCGGAAGTGTTCGGGCTCGACACCGTGTCGGACGGTCCGCGGGTGCGGGCGCAGGTGGGCTACATGCCCGAGTCTCACGAACACGACTACAAGTGGCTCACGTGCGAACGGCTGATGCAGTACGTCGCGGCGCATTACCCCTCGTGGGATCACGCCTATGCGACGCACCTCGCCGGCATCTTCGGCGTTCGCCCGGAGCGCAGGATCGGCACGCTGTCCAAGGGCGAGAGCCGGCGACTGCAGTTCGTGCTCGCGCTGGCGCATCGTCCGCGGCTCCTGCTGCTCGACGAGCCCACCGACGGCCTCGATCCGATGGTGCGCAACCGCACGCTCGCGCAACTCGCCGAGCATCTCGCCGACACGCCGACCACCGTCGTCATCTCGACACACCACATCCATGAGGTGGAGAGCCTCGCCGATCACGTCGGCGTGCTCAGCGCCGGACGCCTCGTCGCCCAGATGTCGCGCGACGACCTGCGGAGGACCGTGCGCCGCTACCGCGTCGAAGTGCCGGAAGGTTGGCAGGCGCCGCCGGAGCTGCGCACCCCGACGCTGCGGCGCTCGCGTGGCGGCCGCGAAGTGCAGTGGACGCTGATCGGCGAAGAACGCGACGTCACCGCGCGCCTCACCGCTGCCGGCGCAACGGTGCGCGACGTTACGCCGCTCGCGCTCGAAGACGCCGCGCTGGCCTTCCTGGCCGAGGAGGTGGCGCCGTGAGCGACGCGACCCTTCACCTCGGGCCGCGCTGGCGTGACGTGGTGCTCCAGCAGGTTGCGATCGTCGGTCTGAGTCTCCGCCCCGCGGCACTCGTTCTGGCCGCTGTCCTCGCCGCCGGCACGGTCATGATCGGGGGCGAGATCATCGGCGGAGGTCCGGGCTTCGATTCCGACGAAACGTTCCCCACCGCCATCATCGCTTTCCTCTTTCCCTTCGCCGTCTGGAGAGGCGAGAAGCGCTTCGGCCCTGCCTTTCTCTGGACCCTTCCGGTCGACCGCCGCCGGCTGGCGCTGGCCAAAGTATTCGCCGGCTTCGTCTGGTTCATGGCGGCACTGGCGTTCTTCATCGTGTGGCTGCTCGCGCTGGGGCTTCTGGCCGGCGCACCGGCCGCACTCACCATCATGCGCGTGCCGTTCACCGCGACCCTCGGGATGTACCTCTTCGGCAGCGCGCTCGTCCTGGGCCTGCGCCACCCGCTGCGCTGGCTCGTCGGAGCCGCCGGCGTGCTCGTCCTGGTGGGCACTCTCGGTGACGTGCTCAGCCAGCCGGACGATAGCGAGTGGCAGTACGTCCCCGGAGCAAAGGCCTTCTTTTCCGCGGTCGAGCGATTCGCGGCGGCCTGGCTGAACGTCCCCGAGTCCGCACAGTGGGCCATCACCACCTTTCTCTGGTTCGGAGCCGGCCTGGCCGCGCTCTGGGCCGCCGCCTCGCGGCATCGCGAGCGAACGCGGCGCTGACTTCGTCAATCCTCATCAATCCATCACCAGGAGAACCCGATGCTCGAACTTCACGGCGTGAGCCATATCTATCCGAACGGAACCCGCGCCCTCGATGGCGTGACGCTGTCCATCCCACGTGGCATGTACGGCCTCCTCGGCCCGAACGGCGCCGGCAAATCGACGCTCATGCGCACCATCGCCACGTTGCAGACGCCGACCGAGGGCACTGTGCGGTTCGGTGACATCGACGTCATCGGCGAGCCGGAGAAACTGCGCCGCACGCTCGGCTACCTGCCGCAGGATTTCGGCGTCTATCCGCGCGTCTCCGCCTACGACATGCTCGATCACATGGCGGTGCTGAAAGGCATCGCCTCATCGGCGGACCGCCGGACCACCGTCGAAACGCTGCTGCATCAGACCAACCTCTGGAGCGTGCGCAAGAAGATGCTCTCCGGCTTTTCGGGCGGCATGCGTCAGCGCTTTGGCATCGCCCAGGCGCTGATCGGCAATCCGGGTCTGATCATCGTCGACGAGCCCACCGCCGGCCTCGACCCCGAGGAGCGGAACCGCTTTCTCAACCTGCTCGCCGAGATCGGCGAAAACGTGGTCGTGATCCTCTCCACGCACATCGTCGAAGACGTGTCGGATCTCTGCCACCGCATGGCCGTGATGGCTGACGGGCGCGTGCAGCTCGAAGGATCGCCGCAGCAGCTCATGCAATCCACTCGCGGGCGGATCTGGATGAAAACGATCGAGCGCGGTGAGCTGGCGCGCTATCGCGAGCAGTACGAGATCCTTTCCACGCGCCTCTTCGCCGGACGGACCGTCATCCACATCCTCTCCGACCGCGATCCCGGCAACGGCTTCACTTCCGTCGACGCCGGTCTCCAGGACGTCTACTTCTCCACGCTCGCGCAGTCGCGCCGCGCGGCCTGAGGCACCCATGCTCATCCAGATCGCCCGTTTCGAATTCCGCTACCTGCTCCGGAACCCGCTGCTGTGGATCACGGCCCTGGCGACCTTCGCCATGATCTTTTTCTCGATGAACCTCGAGGACTGGGAGATGGGCTCCGAAGGGGGCCTCGTCCGGAACGCCGCCTACGCCACGCTGCGCAATTCCGTGATGCTCTCGCTCGTGTTCATGTTCGTGACGACGTCGTTCGTCGCGAACGCCGTCATCCGCGACGACGAGACCGGTTTCGGCCCGATCATCCGCTCGACGCCGATCACGAAGTTCCAGTACATCCTCGGCCGCTTCCTCGGCGCCTTCTCCGTCGCCGCGGTCTGCATGCTGGCCCTGCCGCTGGCCACCATCCTCGGCTCACTGATGCCGTGGGCGAATCCCGCGAACCTCGGGCCGAACCGCATCACCGACCATCTCTACGCCTACTTTCTGATCGCGCTGCCGAACCTCCTCACGCACTCCGCCATCTTCTTCGCGCTGGCCACGATCACCCGCTCGATGATGGCCACGTACATAGGCGTGATCAGCCTGGTCGCCGGCTTCTTCAGCCTGGAGGGTGCGCTCAGCCGGCCGCAGCTCGAGAGCGTCGTGGCCATCGCCGAACCGTTCGCCGCGCGCGCCGTCAAGGATGCGGTCCGTTACTGGACGATCGCCGAACGGAACACGATGCTGCCCGACTTCACCGGCGCGCTGCTCTACAACCGGCTGCTGTGGCTTGCGGTCTCCCTCCTCTGCCTCGCCGCCGCCTGGGCCGTCTACCGCTTCGCCGACCGGGGGATGTCGAAACGGGAGCGCAAGAAGCAGAAGCGCGATGCGCAAGCGTCTCCGGCCGCACAGAGCTCGCCGCCCTCACCGGCGGGCGGTCAGTTAGCAGGGTTGCCCGAGGCTCTGCCAAGCAGCGCTGCCGGCCGTGCCGGCCGCGCGCTCATGTGGCTGCGCATGAAGTTCGAGTTCCGGCAGGTCGTCCTCAGCCCCGCCTTTCCCGTGCTGATGCTGTACGGGATGTACGTCACGGTGTTCGTCCTGCTCACCCAGCGATACCCCGACTACGCGCCGGAGTACCCGACCACGCTGACGCTGATTCCGGAGATCGAGGACGCGTTCCG
>DASWMP010000030.1:0-8217 GCA_036399695.1 Thermoanaerobaculia bacterium
TGCGGGCGCAGACAGACAAGAGTGTCTGTCCCACATTGAATGCCAGCGTGCCCGCGGGTGCCCGATATTCGGCGGAATCTGAATGTGGGACAGACACTCCTGTCTGTCCGCGCCCGCGGGCGCCGGTTCATCGACGGCAGAGCGCACCGTTTTGAGACTCCGTAGCTACCGCTCTGCTACACGCACTCCGAGATGGCTTTTCGGACTCCCACCAGGTCGGCCTCGAGCAGCCCCCGCACCTCGATGGTGTACCGGTCGTGCACGATGCGCCCCGCCACCGGCGTCTCCGCGCGCAGGAACCGCGACTGCAGCTCGCTGGCGTCTCCCGGGGCCTCGATCGCCACCGAAGGGATCGTCTCGGTCGGCGTGGTCCCGCCGCCGAGGGCACAGCGGCTCTCGACCACCGCACACCCGGTCCCCGCCACCAGCTCCTCGGCGCGGCCGCGCAGCGCCTCCAGCGGCGTCGACAACATCTGATAGATAGGGATGACGCTCTCGTGGCGGCCGGTGGCGAACGCCCGCAGCGTGGCCGCGACGACCGCGTACGTCTCCTTCCCCACCCGCAGTGCGCGCATCAGGGGATGGCGGCGGCACTTTTCGATCAGCTCCGCCCGGCCGAGGATCAGGCCGCCCTGCGTGGCGCCGATCAGCTTGTCGGTCGAGCAGGTGACGACGTCCACCCCTGTCGCGATCAGCTCGCGGATCGTCTCCCCCGCGGCGAAGCCGTACTGCTGCAGGTCGACCACCCGTCCCGAGCCCTCGTCGTAAAGCAGCGGACGCTTCTGCGCCCGGGCCACGTCCACCAGCTCGCCGATCATGGGCGTCTCGGTGAACCCGACCAGCTCGAAGTTCGACCGGTGGACGCGCAGCAGCGCGGCCGTCCGGCGGCCGACCGCTTCCGCGTAGTCCTTCGCGCGCGTCCGATTGGTCGTCCCGACCTCGCGCAGCTTCGCGCCCCCCTGCTGGATGACGTCCGGGACGCGAAAGGCGCCGCCGATCTCCACCAGCTCGCCGCGCGAGACCAGCACTTCCTTCCCCCCGGCCACGGCCGCGAGGAGGAGCAGCGTCGCCGCCGCGTTGTTGTTCGTCAGGATGGCGGCCTCGCAGCCGAAGAGCGACGCGCAGAGTGACGTGAGGTGCTCGTCCCGCTTCCCCCGCGCTCCTTCGTCGAGGTCAAACTCCAGGTTGGTGTAGCCGGTGACGAGCGCCTCTGCTTCCCGCCAGACCTCCGGGTGGATCGGAGAGCGGCCGAGGTTCGTATGGATCAGGACGCCGGTGCCGTTGATGACCCGGCGGAGGGACGACGTCAACGACGCGGCCAGCCGGCCACGGATTTCTTCGACCAGGCGGGGCTCGTCGTACGGCGTCCGCTCGCGGCGCAGCAGGGCCAGATGGGCGACGACCGCCTCCTTGACCCGCTCGCGGCCGAACTCGCCTGCGAGCAGCCCGAGGGCGCCGGCAGAGAGGATCCGTTCGACGGACGGAATCGCCCGCAGGGTCGCGGCAGCGGAATCTGTGGGCTCGGCCGGCGCTTTAGCCATACGCTTCAAGAAGGGCGTATTGTAGGCCTCCGTGATCAAACACGACGACGAGCTGGACAAGCTCGAAGAAGACATCCGCAAGCTGAAGAACAAGTACGACCAGTTCTTCGCGGGTATCTCCAAGTTCCAGCCCTCCCAGGAGCGCCGGAACATCGAGGTGTTCATTCACGAGTTCAGCAAGCAGAAGCTGCGCGACAACACCCGCCGTTTCCGCTTCAACACGATCCTCGGCCGCTTCAACCAGCTCCGCGAGATGTGGGCCCGCAAGATGCGGGAGCGGGAGGAAGGTCCGATGGACTTCCGCCGCCGGCAGGCAGCCCTGAACACGCCGCGCACTCCCCCGCCGGGCCAGCCCGAAGCGGCACCGGCCGCTGAACGGCGCGTAACGTCGAATGGTGCTGATCCGTATGTGAAAGTGGCGCCGGGAACGAACGGCGAGGAGCTCCGCAAGCTGTACAGCCAACTCGAGCAGGAACATTCGAAGATCGGGAAGGCGCCGACGCTGTCGTTCGACCAGCTCGCGGCCATGATCGAGAAGCAGACCGAAACGATACGCGCCCGCTACAACGTCAATACTGTCGCCTTTCGCGTCGAGACCGTCGACGGGAAGGTGAAGCTGAAAGCGAAACCACTCCAGGAATGATGATGAAACGACTTCTCCTCGCCAGCCTCACTGTCATCGCGGTCACGGGCTGCAGCGTCCTGCCGAACCACGACAAGAATCCGTACGAGAGCCCGTTCTGGGGCAAGTACCTCAATACCGGCAGCCCCCTCGATCAGCAGATCACGCAGACGCTCGACGCCGTCCGCGAGAATCCGGACAGCGCGCCGCTGCACAATCAGCTCGGCACGCTCCTCCTGCAGAAGGGCTTCCCGAAGGACGCGGAAGTGGAGTTCGAGCGGGCCGTCGAGGCCGACGAGAACTTCTACGCCGCCTGGTACAACCTCGGCCTGGTCCGCGCCGCCAACGGCAACGACTCCGGCGCCCGCCGCGCCTTCAGCCGCACGGTGAAAGAGAAGCCCGGCCACGCGCACGCGCACTTCCAGCTCGGCCTCATGAGCGAGCAGGGCGGCGATGAAGACGCCGCCGTCGCCCACTACGTGAAGGCCTACTCGATCAACAGCGCCCTCATGGACGTGCGCACGAACCCGCGCGTGATCGACTCGAAGCTCACCCACCTGGCGATGATCAAGATGTACCCGACCACGCACGCCCGCCAGACGATGAAGTTCCAGGGCACGCCGAACGGCTACGTCGACCCCAACACCCCCGAAGCCCCTTCGCCGCAGCCGGACGCGAAAGACATCGTCACCCCGACGGCCCCGCTGACGGACCCATCGCGCCAGCCGGCGGTCCCGCAGGGAACGCAGCCCGCCCCGACGGCGCCGCGGCCGGTAACGCCGGCGCCGGCACCGCGGCCGGGCTCCTGAGGCGTTGTTGGTTTCTGGTTGTTGGTTGTCGGTAACCAAAAACCGAAAACCAACAACCAAAAACACCCCCGGCGCTCCGGTATAGAATCCCCCGCCTTGACCACCACGACCTCCGCAATCCGTCCCGCTGCGCGCGCTTCACTGCTCGGCTTTTCCGACATCGTCAAGATTCGCAACCGCGTGCTGGACATGAAAGCGCGCGGGGAGAGCGTGCTGCAACTCGAAGGCGGTGAGCCGTTCATGGGCACGCCCGAGTTCGTGAAGCAGGCGATGAAGGAGGCGCTCGACGCGAACCAGACGCGCTACGCGGCCTCCTCCGGCATCGCGCCGCTGCTCGAAGCGCTGCGCGGGAAGCTCCAGCAGAAGAACGGCATCCACGCCACCGACAAGCAGATCATCGTCACCTCGGGCGGCGCGCACGGGCTTTTCTGCGCCTTCTCCGCCTCCGTCGATCCAGGCGACGAGGTGATCTTCTTCTCCCCTTACTGGACGCCGATCAAGGACCAGGTCAGCTACGCGGGCGGCGTCGCCGTGCGCGTGCCCTGGGACGAAGTGCGCGGCCAGGACGACCTCGGCGCGATCCTGACGCAGCGGCTCAGCGACAAAACGCGCGTCATCTACGTCAACTCCCCCGCGAATCCGACCGGCGACGTGCTCACGCGCCCGCAGCTCGAATCGATCGCCCGCTTCGCCGTCGCGAACAACCTCACCGTCATCGCCGACGAGGCGTACGAAGACCTCCTCTGGGACGGCGAGCATGTCTCGATGGCCTCGCTGCCCGGGATGTTCGAGCGCACCATCACGATCTACACGTTCAGCAAGAGCTTCGCGATGACCGGCTGGCGCATCGGCTACCTCGTGGCCGACGAGCCGTTCATGGCTTTCATCCGCAAGCTCGTGCTCAACAGCGTCAACGGCGTCTCGACGCCGACGCAGTACGCCGCCGTGGCCGCGATCGCGAACCGCGAGGGCTACTTCGATCCGCTGCGCGACGAATACCGGCGCCGCCGCGACTTCCTCGTGGACGCTTTCCGCACCGCCGGCTTCGACTGCCTCACGCCGCCCGGAGCGTTCTATCTCTTCCCGAACGTCGAACGCCGTCTCGGCGGCGATTCGTGGAAAGCGATGGAGACGCTACTCGAGCGCACCTCCATCGCCTCGGTGCCGGGTGTCGTCTTCGGACCGGAAGGGGAAGGGCATCTGCGCATGTCGTTCTCCACATCCATGGAAGTGCTCGAAAACGTCGCTGATGCCCTGAGGAAACTATGAGCGAGACCCCGACGCCGGCAGAGACCGCGGCTCCGGAAGTACCGGAATCAGAGCTGATCCGCGTCCGCCGTGAGAAGCTCGAGCGCATCGTGGCTCTCGGCTACGACGCATTCCCGACGAAAGCGGACGTCGACACCACGCTCGCCGGCGTCATCGCGGCGAACAACGGCAAAACGGCCGAAGAGCTGGACGCGAATCCGGTGCGGGTGAAGATCGCGGGACGCATCCTGGCGGTCCGCGAGTTCGGCAAGACGGCCTTCATCGTCCTCTCCGAGCGCACCTCACGCATCCAGGTCTATTGCCGGAAAGACACGCTGCCGGAGCGGGAGTGGAACCTCTACAAGAACCTCGACGCCGGCGACTGGATCTCGGCCGAGGGGAACGTGTTCCGGACGAAGACGAACGAGCTCTCGGTGAAGGCCGAGAAGATCGACTTCCTCATCAAGGCCATCCGGCCGCTGCCGAGCAAGTGGCACGGCCTGACGGACGTCGAGCAGCGTTACCGCCAGCGCTACGTCGACCTCATCGTCAACGACGACGTCAAAGAGACGTTCATCACCCGCGCGCGCATCGTCTCGTACATCCGCCACTGGTTCGATACGCACGGCTTCATCGAGGTGGAGACGCCGATGATGCAGCCGATCGCCGGCGGCGCCGCGGCGCGCCCGTTCGTGACGCACCACAACGCCCTGGACATCGATCTCTTTCTCCGCATCGCGCCGGAGCTGTACCTCAAGCGCCTGATCGTCGGCGGTCTCTCGCGCGTCTACGAGATCAACCGCAACTTCCGCAACGAGGGGATCTCGGTCCGCCACAATCCCGAGTTCACGATGCTGGAGTTCTATCAGGCGTACGCCGATTACGAGGTGCTGATCGAGGAGTCGGAAGACCTGCTCAGTGGCCTCGTGCAGTCGGTGAAGGGCTCGGACACGCTGACGTTCCGCGGCCAGGAGCTGAGCTTCGCCCGCCCGTTCGCCCGCTTCACGATGAAGGAAGCGATCGCGCATTTCTCGAACGGCGCGATCCGGGGCTCCGATCTCGACGACCGCGAGCAGCTCGTGCAGCTCGTCCTGAAGTACGGCGAGCACCGCCCGGTCAAAGCCGACGCCACGCACGGCACGTCGACGACGCCGCAACAGCAGATCGAACGGATGAACGACGGCAAGCTGATCGCCGAGCTGTTCGAATCGATCGCCGAAGAGCACCTCATCCAGCCGACGTTCATCACCGATTTCCCGGTCGAAGTCTCGCCGCTGTCGAAGCAGCGGAAGGACGATCCCCGCTACGTCGAGCGCTTCGAGCTCTACGCCGGCGGGATGGAAATCGCCAACGCCTTCTCGGAGCTGAACGACGCCGACGAACAGCGCGCCCGCTTCGAGCAGCAGCTCGGCGAGCGCGAAGCCGGCGACGACGAAGCCCACCAGATGGACGAGGACTACGTCCGCGCCCTCGAATACGCCATGCCTCCCACCGGCGGCGAAGGCATCGGCATCGACCGCCTGGCCATGATCCTCACGGATTCAGCCTCGATCCGGGACGTGATTCTGTTCCCGCTGATGAGGCCCGTGAAGTGAGTTGGCAGTTGGCGGTGGGCGGTTGGCAGCGGCCCCCCGCTCACCCCGACTGCTTTGCCGTCCGTCCGCCGTTAGCGATGCCCGCCGCACACGCGACGGCTTCTCCTGCCAACCGCCAACTGCCAACCGCCAACTGATGGTCCAGTCCCGCATCGCCCGCCGCTATCTCTGGGCCGCTCGGAAGCGGGCGCATACGGCGGTGCTGTCGAGCATCTCGATTCTCGGCCTCGCCGTGGGCGTGGCGGCGCTGCTGATCTCCATCGCCCTGCTCTCCGGGCTGCAGGGGCAGATCAAGCGGCGGCTCATTGCTTCGAGTCCGCAGATCCTCGTGGAGCCGGCGGAGCTGAATACGATCGAGGACTACGAGGCCATCGTCGCCGAGGGGAAACGGCTGGGGATGAAAGACGTGCGTCCGCTCGTGACCGGGATCGGCTATGGCGGCAACATCGTCGAAGAGCGCGGACGGCCGATCCGTCTCCGTTCGTATCAGGCGGGGCAGGAGCCGCGCGCCGATACGATGCGCGGCGGCACCGCACCGCTGCCGGAAGGAGAGGTGGCGATCTTCGTCCGGCGCGATTACGCGGCGTCGATCGGCCTCACCGCCGGTGAAGAGATCCCGGTGATCGCGCCGCGCACGCGGCTCACGCCCTTCGGGCCGATGCCGGTCATCCGCACCTACCGGATCACCCGGCTGCTGCCGGCGTCGAACGAAGAGCAGGCCGCGGACGCCATGCTCGAGATGGCGGAGGCGTCGAGTCTCCTCGGCACGAACGGGCTGCCGACGTCAATCGAGATGTACGGCGACACCGCCCTCGCCGCCGACGTGCAGACCGCCCTCGCGGCGAAGTTCCCGAAGGCGGTCGTGAAGACGTGGCAGGAGATCAATCGGCCGCTCGTCCTCGCGCTGAAGCTCGAGAAGATCGTCATGTTCGCCGCCATCTCCCTGATCATCTTCGTGGCGGCGCTGAACCTCGTCTCGTCGATCTCCATGCTCATCATGGAGAAGCGTCCCTCGGTGGGCGTGCTGCGGACGCTCGGCGCGACCGAGCGGGAGATCCTTTCGATCTTCATGCAGGTCGGCGTCATGATCGGCCTGACCGGCACGATCATCGGCAACATCCTCGGCATCGGCTTCGCCTGGGCCGCCAACCGCTGGCACCTCGTGCCGCTGCCGACCGATCTCTATTTCATCAGTTACCTCCCGTTCGAGCTCGACGTCCAGGATGTCGTCTGGGTGAACGTCATCGCCATCGTGCTGTCGGTGCTGGCGACGTGGTACCCGGCCCGGATCGCGTCGAAGCTCGACCCGATCACCGCGATCAAGGAGGACTGATGAAACGCGCCTTACCCCTGCTGCTGGTGCTGCTCGTGACGGCGACGTGCAAGCGCGAGCCGCCGGTCCGCGATGAGGTCTCGCTGCAGTTCGACGACGACGGCGCGATTGTCCTGACGGCGCAGACGTCGTTCAGCACCGATTCGGACGACAAGGCGATGATGTCCCGCGTCCGGGCCGCACGCGAAGCGGCCCGCTCCGGCAGCGACGCCTGGTCGTCGCGCTTCAATCGCATCGACCCGCAGGACGAGCGGCTGATCTGGGATCGCCGCGACGGCGAGCTGTATCGCGTGACGCGCAGCACGGCCGTGAAGTTCGACGACGTGCAGCAGTTCTTCGCCGATACGGCCCTCACGTTCCAGCTCACCCACCGCGACGGGTACAACGAGCTGACGATCTACCCAGGCACCAGCACCCGCGCGTCACGCGAACAGCAGGCACACTTCCGCCGCGCCATGAACGAGTGGTCGAAAGCGATCGAGCGTTACTTCCGCGCCATCGATCACCTCTACGATTACCTCGAGGAGCACCCGCAGCGGGCGGAGTACGTCTTCGCCGCGCTGTTCGAGGAGAAGGACGCGGCCGGCGTACCGGTGCAGGTGCTGGAGGACGAGCTCGGCCTCGTCGAGCAGGTGAACAACACGATCATGGCCATCGGCGACCGCCTGGACGCGGAGGATGGCTATCCGCTGAGCGAGGAAGCGGACCTGATCTACAACGCCTTCCCCGCCAAACTGACGCTCCGCTTCGAACGGGACGTGGTGTCGGTGGAAGGCTTCGAGAAGAAGAGCGAACGGGAGCTCGAGGTCCCGCAGGTCGAGCTGCTCGACGCGATCACGAAGCTCGAAGGCCGCTGGATCTCCCCCGACCCGCTGGCCGTGATGCTCCGCGAAGATGGCCCGCTACGCGGCGCCGACTTTGCCCGCCTGCCCCGCAAGTCGACGGACGTGCTCTTCTCCGACGAGATCGAGAAAGCGGTCGTCGAGCAGTTGAAGCGTCCGGCCCAATACAGCGTCCGCTGGCGCGACTAGCTCATCTCGGAGTGCGGTGGCGCACGCCACCGCTCTGG
>DASWMP010000031.1:0-8116 GCA_036399695.1 Thermoanaerobaculia bacterium
CCGCCAACCGCCCAACTCCCAGTGGCAAGGCCTTTGCGGAGCCCGCGTGCGAGTCCTGCATCGAAAGGAAATCCGCAGTGCGAATCTGGCCTGGCCGTCCTTATCCGCTGGGCGCCACATGGGATGGCGTCGGCACCAATTTCTCAGTCTTTTCTGAAGTCGCCACACGTGTCGAGCTGTGCCTCTTCGACGCGAACGGCAACGAGAGCAAAATCGATCTCCCCGAGACCACCGCCTTCATCTGGCACGGCTACCTGCCGAACGTCGCCCCCGGGCAGCGCTACGGCTTCCGCATCCACGGACCGTGGGAGCCGGAGAACGGCCACCGCTGCAATCCGGCCAAACTGCTGCTCGATCCATACGGCAAGGCCGTCGAGGGGCAGGTGCAGTGGAACGAGGCCGTCTTTCCCTATCACTTCAACGAGCCCGACACGTCGAAGAACGACCTCGACAGCGCGCCGTTCATGCCGAAGTCGGTCGTGACCAATCCTTTCTTCGACTGGCAGAGCGACCGTAACCCGCGCCACCCGTGGCACCAGACGATCATCTACGAGACGCACGTCAAAGGCTTCACGAAGCGCCATCCCGGCGTGCCGGAAAACCTCCGAGGCACGTACGCCGGCCTCGCCCACCCGGCGGCCATCCGTCATCTCAAGTCGCTCGGCGTCACCGCGGTCGAAGTCCTGCCGGTCCACCAGTTCATCCACGCCTCGCTCCTGCTCGAGCGCGGTCTCCGCAACTACTGGGGCTACGACTCCATCAGCTTCCTCGCGCCGCACAACGAGTACTCCTCTAGCGGCCAGCTCGGCCAGCAGGTGATGGAATTCAAGCAGATGGTGAAGTCCCTCCACGACGAGGGTATCGAGGTCATCCTCGACGTCGTCTACAACCACACCGCCGAGGGGAATCACCTCGGGCCGATGCTGTCGATGAAGGGCATCGACAACGCCGCGTACTACCGCACGCACGAAGGGCGGTACTACATGGACTACACCGGCACGGGCAACAGCATGAACATGCGCCACCCGCACGTGCTGCAGCTCATCATGGATTCGCTGCGCTACTGGCATCTGGACATGCACGTCGACGGGTTCCGTTTCGATCTCGCCTCCACGCTCGCCCGCGAGCTGCACGACGTCGACCGCCTCTCCGCTTTCTTCGACATCATCCAGCAGGACCCGGTCATCTCCCAGGTGAAGCTCATTGCCGAGCCGTGGGACGTCGGAGAGGGAGGCTACCAGGTCGGCAACTTCCCGCCGCTCTGGAGCGAATGGAACGGCAAGTACCGCGACTCGGTCCGCGACTACTGGCGTGGCACCGACCAGTCGCTCGGCGAGTTCGCCAACCGCATTACCGGCAGCTCCGATCTCTACGCCATGACCGGACGCCGCCCGTACGCCAGCATCAACTTCATCACCGCGCACGACGGCTTCACCCTGCGCGATCTCGTCTCGTACAACGACAAGCACAACGAGGCGAACGGTGAAGACAACAACGACGGCGCGAACGACAACAGCTCCTGGAACTGCGGCGTGGAAGGTCCGACGGACGATGAGGAGGTCAACGCCCTCCGCGCCCGTCAGCAACGCAATTTCCTGGCGACGCTCTTCCTCTCCCAGGGCGTCCCGATGATCGTCGGCGGCGACGAGCTCGGGCGCACGCAGGGGGGCAACAACAACGCCTACTGTCAGGACAACGAGATCTCCTGGTTCGACTGGGAGAACGTCGACCACGGGCTCATGGCCTTCGTCGCCCGCGTCGTCCAGTTCCGCCGCGACCACTCCGTGTTCACCCGTCGCCGCTGGTTTCTCGGCCGTCCGCTTCGGGGCGCCGAGGTGAGCGACATCGGCTGGTTCAAACCGGACGGTAAGCTCATGACCGAGGACGACTGGAACACCGGCTTCGCCCGTAGCTTCGGCATGTTCCTCAACGGCGAGGCCATGAAGACTCTCGACAGCCGCGGCGAGCCGATGAAAGACGACAGCTTCTACATCCTCATCAGCGCCAGCTACGAGGGGATGGACTTTGTCCTGCCGACCTGTCCCTGGGGTGACCGCTGGGTGAAAGTCATCGACACCGACGATCCGGTCCCCGACCTTCGCGATCACCACGAGCTCCGCGCCGGCGAGAAGGTGTGGATGCAGGGCTACTCGCTGATGGTGCTCAGGCGGGTGGACTGAAAATAGTTGGCGGTTGGCAGTTGGCGGTTGGCAGTAGCGGTTGGCAGTTGGCGGTTGGCGGTTGGCGGTTGGCGGTTGGCGGTTGGCGGTTGGCGGTTGGCGGTTGGCAGTTGGCGATTGGCAGTTGGCGGTTGGCAGTTGGCGGTAGCGGTTGCCAGCGGGATCCGTCCCTACTGCCAACTGCCAACTGCCAACTGCCAACTCCCCAGTGACGTCTTCCCGCCTCACGCGTCACAATGACGCCATGAAGCTCCGTAACCCCTGGGTTCAGGCCGCTGCCATCGTCGCGGTCGCTTTGCTCTTCGCCGTCGTCGCGAATGCCTTTGCCGGGCGCACACGCAAGCTCGTCCTTCCGGGCTACTACCCGAACGCGCTGCGCGTCCCCAAACAGGCACGCACCACCGCGGCGACAACGTCACCAGCGATGACGCCGGTGACGACTCCCGCCGCCACGGCCACGACCGGGACCGTCGCTCAGTCCCCCGCGCCGGGACAGCCTCCCATCGCCATCCCCACGTCCACCATCGAACGCCCCGCCGGCACTCCGGCGACGACCGCGACCATTCCGCCGCCGGCCGTCACCGCAACCACGACCACGGCGGCCCCGGCACCTCAGCCGGTCCCGGCTCCCGCGGTCGCCGAAAAGACGCCGATCGAGCGCTTCCCGCCGCATCCGGACAAGGCGTCCGTCGAGCTGCACGGCGACGACGTCGCCTGGCTGCACGGCAAAGGTGTCCTGTTCCTCGACGCCCGCCGCTCCTCGATCTTCGAACAGGGACACATTGCCGGCGCGCGGTCCTTCTCGGTGTGGGAATCGGACATCGACGACAAGGTCAACAAGCTGTATGAGGAGCGGGGCGATCCGCGCGAGCAGAACCTCCCGATCGTCATCTACTGCTCGGGCGGCGATTGCGAGGATTCGCACATGCTCGCCCAGAAGCTCTGGGGCCTGCAGTTCAACAACATCTATGTGTACAAGGATGGATTCCCCGATTGGCAGAAACGGAATGGCGCCGTGAAGACCGGAGCGGCGCAGTGACGAAGTACCTCTCGCACCCCTGGCTCACCGTCCGCGTTCAGATCGCCCTCGGCGCGATCTTCATCGCCGCCGCGCTCCCGAAGGTGACGGACCCGCCCTCCTTCGCCCACATGATCTACAACTACCGCATCCTCCCGGCGCCGCTGATCAACATCACGTCGCTGGTCATGCCGTGGGTCGAGATCTTCGCCGGCCTGGCCCTGATCGTGGGCGTCTGGAAGACGGCCGCCCGCAATCTCATCGCCGCGATGCTCGTCATCTTCATCATCGCCATCTCCGTCAACCTCGCCCGCGGCAACGCCATCGACTGCGGCTGCTTCGACGTATCCGCCGCCGGCAAGTCGTGGGAGGAACGCATCACCGACATGAAGTTCGTGATCCTCCGCGACATCGGCATGCTCCTGATGGTGGCCCAGCTCTGGTGGGCGGATCGCAACCGCCGCGACGACGGACTCACCATCGCTCCCTGATCACAGGAGAACGCATCCCTGAGTGCGGCGGCGGGCGGTGGCGACCCGCCACCGCATTCCAGGATCAACCGACTCGTCCCACGACACACTTCCGTAACACACCCGTCTCACCTTCTCCTTACAATCCCGGCATGCGACCGCTGGCTCTCGCCGTGATCATCATGTGTGCTGTCTCTCTTTCTCTCTCCGCTGCTCCTCCCGCTGACGTCAATCTCGGCAAGCTGACCAAAGGCCAGCTCGTGAATGGTTTCGACGTCAGCTCCATTTACGTCGACGCCGCGGACAAACCGATCGGGGGACGTTTCGTCCACCGCCGGTCCGGCTTCACCCTCGACCTGCTGCAGATCGAATCGGCTCCGCAGGGATTCACCTGGGTGAACAGCTTCCCGGTGGGCGATCAGGGGGAACCGCACACGCAGGAGCACCTGCTCCTCGGCAAAGGCACGACCGGCCGCTCCTTCGCCGCGCTCGACACGATGTGGCTCTCGGGCTCGTCCGCCTTCACGATGCAGTGGCGCACCATCTACCACTTCAATACCAGCGCAGGCGCCGACACCTTCTTCGACCTCCTCGGCGCGGAGCTGAACGCGCTGCTCCATCCGAACTACTCGGATGAAGAGATCCGCCGAGAGGTCCGCCACTTCGGCACCACGACCAATCCCGACGGCACGCTGCGGCTCGAAGAGAAGGGCTCGGTCTACAACGAGATGACGAGCTCCAGCGCGAACCCGTTCCGCGTGCTGTTCCGCGAAGCCGGCCATCTCGTCTACGGCCGCAAGCACCCGCTCTCCTACAACTCCGGCGGCGAGCCTTCCGGCATCCGCACCATGCAGCCGCAGGACATCCGCGACTTCCACGCCGCCAACTACTACCTGGCGAACATGGGCATCATCGCCGCGTTCCCGAAGAGCGTCCCGCTCCACACGATCCTCGAGCGGACGAACGGCATCCTCAACAAGGTCGAGCCGGAAGGAAAGAAGCGGCAGCCGACCACCGCCACGGCACTCCCGGCGCCGCAGGCTTCCCCCGCGGGTACGATCAGCGTCGCCGAATACCCGCACCGCAACGACCAGCAGCCCAGCCCTGTCTCGGTGATCTGGCCGGCGAACCGCGAGCTCTCGGCGAATGACGTGATCCTGGCCGAGCTCTTCGCCTCCACGTTCGCCGGCGACGCCACCTCGAACCTCTACAAGACGTTCATCGACAGCAAGACCCGGACGCTCGACATCGGCGCCACCGGCGTGTTCGCAAACGTCGACCGCGACCAGGGCAACCCGATCGCCATCATCTTTCAGAACGTCAACGTCGCCAACCTCACGAACGAGAAGCTCGCGCAGGTGCGCCAGAAGGTGCAGGACGAGCTGACGCGAATCGCCGCGCTGCCGGACGGCTCGCCCGAGCTGAAGGAGTTCAACGCCCGCGTGTCCAGCCGTCTCGCCGAGACGGAGCGCGATCTGGCGAACTTCGTCAATTCGCCGCCGGCCTGGGGCTTCCGCAACACCAACTCGAGCTGGATGGAGCAACTGCTCTTCCTCGAGAAGACGCCGGAGTTCCGCAAGTCTCTCGTGCTCGAGCCGCAGATCGAATTCGCGCGCGCGCAGCTCGCCAGCGAGAAGAACGTCTGGCGCGATGCCCTCACCCGCTGGAAGCTGACGACGACCGTGCCGTACGTCGCCGCTGCAAAGCCGAGCCCTGCCCTGCTGCAGCGCGAAGAAGCGGAGCGCGTCGCCCGCGCGAACGCCGAAGCCGCGCGACTGGCGAAGCAATACAACCTCGCCGAGACGCAGACGCAGGAAGCGCTGAAGCGATACAACGTTGAATACGAAGCGATCGGCGCGAAAATCGAAGCCGACGCGAAGTCGCTCACACCGCCCGCCTTCGTCAAGAACCCGCCGCTCTCGATCGACGAAGACCTCCGCTACACCACGGCGAAGCTCGAATCAGGTGTGCCGATCGTGACGTCCACGTTCGACAGCATGACCAGCGCGACGCTCGGCCTGGCCCTCCGCGCCGACCGCGTACCGCGCGAGCAGCTCCGCTACCTCTCGCTGCTGCCGGCGCTGCTCACGCGCGTCGGCGTCATCGAGAACGGCAAGCCCGTCTCCTATGACGAGATGTCCGAGCGGCTGCGCAACGAGATCCTGAACCTGAACGCCGGCTTCACCACGAACCCCCGCACGGAGCGCGTCGAGCTGATCGTCCGCGGTTCGGGGCTCGGGCAGCAGGAATTCGAGCGCTCCATGCAGTGGATGAACCTCGTCCTGCATCACCCGGACTGGCGTCCCGAGAACCTCGCCCGCATCCGCGACGTCGTCGACCAGTCGCTCAGCAACCTGCGCAACACCATGCAGGGCTCCGAGGAGTCGTGGGTCAACAATCCGGCCAATGCGTACCGGATGCAGCACAACGCGGCGTTCCTGGCCGCCGACTCGTTCCTCACCCGTACGCACAACGCGCTGCGCCTCAAGTGGCTGCTGCGCGAAGCACCGGCTGCCGACCGCGAGACGCTGTCCTCCTTCCTGACGGGCCTCTCGACGAAGGCTGCCAACCGCGCCGACCTCAAGGCCATGCTTGCGAAACCGGAGTCGCTGGGCACGTTCTCCGACGCCGCGCGCCCGATTGCTACGGAGCTGGCGAAGGACCTCGACCTGGCGCTCCTCGAGATCCCGGACAGCAGCCTCGCCGCCGACTGGACGTATCTCGTCACGGCATTGCGGGATGACCTCCTGACCCCTTCGTCGACAGCGCTGGCGAACCTCGACGCCGTCCGCCGCACGATCCTCCGCACCAGCGGCGCACGGATGTTCCTCGTCACGAATCCGACGATCCAGAAGGCGACGGCCGGCCGCATCGCGTCGCTCGCTGCTTCGCTGGACAAGAGCGCCGCGCCTGCACTGCCGGCCAGCAAGACCCGCCTCGTCGACCAGCGCCTCGCCGCCCGCGACAGCAGCGCGACGGCCCCGGTCTATGTCGGCCTGCTCGCCCCGAACATGAAGGGGGGCGTCATCATCACGTCCGTCCCGTCGGTGCACTTTGCCGACCTCGATCGCGAGAAGCAGCTCGACTTCCTCGCCTCGCGCCTGTACGCCGCGTATGGCGCGCACGGCGTCTTCCTCAAGACGCTCGCCGCCGGCCTCGCCTACAGCAACGGCCTGCGCGGGTCCGTCTCCTCGGGACGCATCGGCTACTACGCCGAGCGCACCCCCGAGATCCCGCAGACCGTCCGCTACGTGGTCAACATCCTCAAGACCGCCGAGCGCGATCCCCGTCTCGGCGACTACGCCATCGCCCAGGTCTTCGGGGAAAGCCGCGCCGCCGCGACGTACGAATCCCGCGCCGAGAACATGGCCGCCGACATCGCCGACGGCCAGACCCCGGAGCAGGTCCGCAGGTTCCGCTCGTCCATCCTCGAGCTGCGCAAAGACCCGGAGCTCGGCAACAAGCTCTTCGAGCGCAAAGACGCCGTCTACGGCCGCATGCTCCCCGGCTACAACGTGAAGGGCAAAGACGTGGCCGACGCCTACTACTTCACCATCGGCCCCGACAAACAGCTCGACGCCTGGGAGACCTACCTCCGCGAAAGCGAAGGCCAGGAGACAAAGCTGTACCGGCTCTACCCCCGCGACTTCTGGCTGCCCTAGGACCAATGGGACAGATGGGACCAATGGGACGAATGATGGGCTGCTGACGGGATGGCGCTTGTGCCAGCCCGAGAGTCGTCACGGCATTGCGGCCAATCATGGCGTCCCATAGGTCCCATAGGTCCCATTGTTCTCCCGCCGCGCGCGCGCCAGAACCCCCGTCGAAAATCACCCCTCGCCGCGGTGACCATTCGGTAAACGCCCCACTCGGCGGTTACGTGTCGTGTCCATTCATCGTCGAACTTCTGAACGATTGAAAGGGGACCGGAATGTACGTCCGAACGGCGACCCTCGTTTTGCTGCTCCTCCTCAGCGCGGCGGTCACGCTCGCCGATTGCGTTCCGCCCCAGACGCCACCCAACACCACCCTCTCGTTGGGTCCGATCAACGGTGAGAGGACGCAGGATCTGCTCGTCACCCGTGGAGGCGATCCGGTCTACGGGTGGACCCTGCGATTTCGCGGCGACACGAGAAATTGGTTTCCCTGGTACGACCTCTCCAATCCTCATAAGGAAGAATTCGACGTCTCCTGCATGACCGAGGCGGAGATGGCTACGCTCGAGGTGAGCGGCTGCGAGCGAGGCGACGACGAGATCTCGGTTGGTCCGTACGATTTCACTCCCACGCTCGCGGTGAAAGAGCTCGAATATAAATCGAACGCCGTGCGCGCCTCGCTCGAGTACTACGCGCCGTTCAGCAAGTACCAACACGTCCGCGTGGAGTCGTTCAACATGGGGGACGCGACCCCCTCCGAGGTCCAGGAGGGCGACTCGTTTACGTGGTACC
>DASWMP010000032.1:0-28059 GCA_036399695.1 Thermoanaerobaculia bacterium
CGGAGGACGAGCTGCGCACGCTGCTGGAAGGCGTGTCCGCCGCCAACCTGATCCGCCGTCACCGCCTCGGCGTGACGGTGCTTCAGGCGTACAGCATCTCCCGGCAGCTCGTCCGCACCGCGTGCGAAAGCACGCCTGGCCTTCCGGGGATCAGGACTCCGTCGTGGTGGTGGCCACCGGCTTCGGGGCCGGCGGGGCAACTTCGACGCGCTTGCGGCGGCCGAGTTTGTTCAGGCGGCGCATCGTGTCGACGTGCGGGAGCAGGTCGGCGAAATTCTCGGTGCGGACGAGCTGCCGGGAGATGCTGTACGCTTGGAGCACCGTCACGCCGAGGCGGTGACGGCGAATCAGGTTGGCGGCGGACACGCCTTCCAGCAGCGTGCGCAGCTCGTCCTCCGCGACACGCCAGCGGATCACTTCCGCCCGTTCCTGGGTCAGGTCGTCGCCAGTTCGCCCCAGCGCCGAGGAGATGGCGGAGGAGGCAGCGACGGCACTGATGCCTGCCTGCACGAGGCTGTCGTCGACGTTCGCGCTCCGGTGCAGGCCCACGGACTGCGGCACCGCGAGCGGCGCGAAACCCGGTACGTGCTGACGCAACGCACGCACCTGCTCGGTGAATTGTTCGGGCGTGAGCGTGGCGACGTTGTCCGGGATGATGACGGCGGTATTCGAATTGGATGAGATGGTCATGGTGTGAGGTCCAGTGGGCGCGCCCGTTTTTCGGTGCGAGCCCGGTCTCCGAACGGCCATGGCGGTCAGGCCGATGGCCGTCCGGTGGATCCGCCGGCGACGCGCCGCCGGATCCCGGTTCAACAACCCCGAGGTCGCGAGCCTCGGGAGCCTCTGACGACACACGTCACGCGTTGACGGATGCCGGACTCCTGGGGTGTTGACGGGTGGAGGAGCTCAGCTCTACTCCGGCGCGCGGTCGGCCATTACACAAGCACTTCCGCACTACTCGCCCGCGACCGGTCTGGTGCTGCCACCATGTCGCGACGCTCGGGTGATCGGCGCCATTGCACAAGCACCGCCTCTGCGTTGAGATCAATTTAGGTCCGCGGCCAACCGAAGTCAAGCATGACTTCCGACGGCACCTTCATTTTGAGGTGCCGACCTCGGTCGTCGAGGGCCGATCCTTCAATTTGACGGTCCTGAGCTTCATTTTGAAGGTCCGGCCCGCCAATTTGACGGCCTCCGGCTTCATTTTGAAGGTCCGGGGCGTCAATTTGACGGATGACAGCTTCAATTTGAAGGAGCCGACCTTCAATTTGAAGGTGCCGGGCGTCATTTTGAAGGCGGGGGGCTTCATTTTGAAGGTGGCGCCTTCAACGTTCAGGGTCAGACCTTTCTTTTGAGCCCCCGGAACCTCAAAACGAAGGCCTGACCCCTCCGGTTGGGAGGGATCCCGCACGGAAACGATGGGACCTATGGACCGATGGGACTTATGGGACCAATGGGAAGCTCAGCGGAGCCATAGGTCCCATCGGTCCCATCTGTCCATAGGTCCCATCGTCACCCACCCACGAGCTGCCGCACGACCTCCGCGAGCTCCTCAGCGGTGAACTCGAGCGTCGCGTCCCCTACCGTGAGCTCCACCACGCGTATCGCCGGGTTGTCGGCGGCGTTCGTGCGGGGCCAGGTGAAAATCCCCTGCTCCTGCGCGATGCGCACGGCGGCGGCGCGGAAGGCGCGGTCCTCCACCCGGAGGTGCAGGTGCATCAGCGGCGTCTGCGGGGGGTCCGGGACGACCTCCACGTTCGGGACGCGGCGCAGCTCGCGGGCGATGGCGCGGGCGTGCTCGTCGTACTGCTTCATCAGCGGCAGGCGCTTCCGGAGCGCGGCCAGTCCCGAGGCGGCGTTGGGCCACATCCCGAACAGCGTGCCGCCGTGGCGTTTCCGCCACGCCCTGGCCTCGGCGATCACGTCCTCCTCCCCCGCCAGGCAGCAGCCGGAGAGACCGCCCAGTCCTTTATACAGAGAGACGTAGACGGTATCGAACAACGCCGAGATCCCGGCCGGCGTCCGCTCGTAATACGGCGTGCACTCCCAGAGCCGTGCGCCGTCGAGGTGCACGGCTGCTCCGCTCTCGCGGGCGTACGCCACCTGCGCTTCCAGGTCACTCCACGACGGCAGCCGTCCGCCGATCTCACGCTGCGGCAGTTCGAAGACGACCGCGGCGAGCCGCTCCCGCACGCCGCGCAGATCGTCGAGCGTGAGCAGCCCCCGTGGATCGCCGATCTTCACGCCGATCAGGTCGTGCAGTCGCTGGTAGGCCTTGTCCTCGTGCAGCTCGAGGTGGCAGGTCGGATGAAAGGCGATGGCCCGCGTGCCGCGGCGGTCCGCATGGATTCGCAGGACGCTCTGCTGCGCCATCGTGCCGCTGGGCATGAAGACGGCCGCAGGCTTGCCGAGCACCGTGCGCATCTCGGTTTCGAGCGCTTCGACGGCGCCGCCGGCGCCGTAGCGGTCCATGCCAAGGTCCGTCGGAATCTCGGCGAGCAGCTCGGCGGCGGTCCGGTAGCCGTGCCAGTGCAGCGCGCGCGTACAGGTGGAGCGGTAGGGCTCGAGGTCGAGAGGATCGCGTTCAGTCATCGCGGCGAGGATAGCCGTTTCAGACGCTGCGAATCTGAGCGAGATCGAAAACGTTCAACGCCGGCGCCGCCAGTATCCCGGGCGCCGGCTCTGGTGCGCGATGGCGGTAACGAATACCTCGTCCTCCCGAACGCGATAGAGGATGGTGTAGGGAAACCGATCCAGGACGAAGCGCCGCTCACCGCGCGCGCCGAATGGATACTTCTGCGGGGTCGTTAGAATGTGGCCCATTGCGCGATCGATCTCCAGCGCAAATGCCTGCGCCGCAACTCGCTCCGCGCCTCGTACCAGTCGCGAGCTTCGGTCAGCTCCGCACTCGCTTCGACATGGAACCGAAGCTTTTTCATCCACGCCGGAAGAGCTTGGCCCGGACCTCGTCCCACGGAATCGTGGCGGCGGCACCGGATTCGATCTCACGCCATCTCCGCTCCGCTTCATTGGCCCAAAGCTCCTCCACATCCGGATCCGGGAGCGGAGATTCGAGGCTCTCGATGAGCAGGCCCGCCAGCGTTGCGCGGTCACTGTCCGGCAACGCGAAGACCTCTCTGAAAACCTCTTTCAGATCACGAGCCATGGCTACATTCTACCGTGAGTCCGGATGGCCCTCCCTCGCGGCGAGGATAGCCGTTCACACGGTCTTCCGATCCTCGGCACGCGCCGCGCGCGGCGAATAGAGCTCGCGGACCATCCGTCCGATGGAAATGCGCTCGAGAGCCTGGGCGGTGCAGGCGTTCATGCTGTCGAACAGCACGCCGATGGCGGTGCGCTCGTCGTCCTCGGGGCCGATGTCCGGGAGGACGCGCTGAACGCCTTCCATCTGGATCACGACCTCCTCGATGCTGATGCGGTCCGGATCGCAGGCCGGCACGTAGCCGAGCCAGTCGGCGCCGGTGCCGACGACGAGGCGGGCGTCTTCGAGGCGCCGGAGGATGCGCAGCATCTGCGAATCGGTCGTGCCGAACTGCTCGGCCAGACGGTACGAGGACGGCGCTGCTTCCCGCCGGTCGAAACGGCGTCCGATCTCGATGAGCGCGCGCAGGGCGAAGTAGAGGTCGAAGCGGGGCTCGTCGGCGACCTGCTGTTCGGTGGCGCGGAGGACGCCGTAGAGGTTCTGCCAGACGTAGCTGATCTCTACCCCGAGGAGAATCACGACCCACATAACCTCAATGGCGCCGAGGAAGATGATGGCCAACCCCACGGTGCCATAGATGATGTTGAAGCGGCCGCTCATGAGGAACTCGGCGTAGATGCCGAAGCCGTAGCGCACGGCGGTGAAGAGCAGCGTCGTCACGAGCGCCCCGACGGCGGCGGCGGGCAGGCGCACGCGCGTCGACGGCACGAGCCAGAACAGCATCGTGAAGGCGATGAACAGGACGAAGACGGGGAAGAGGACGAAGATGAACTCGTAGCGGAAGACGACCTGCAGGTAGCGGTTCCGCTCGAGCATCCGGGTGGTGGTGAGGGAGAGGGCCATGAGCAGCGGCCCCCAGAAGAAGAGCATCGTGAAGGCGATGATCTTCTGCCGGTAGCCGCGCGCGCTGCGCACCTTCCAGATCTGATTGATCGTCCCTTCGACGGCCAGGAAGAGCCGGAAGGCGATGAACATGAAGACGACGGCGCCGATGGCCGACGCGGTGGAGGCGTTCTGGACGAACCGCGACAGGTGTGCCGTGACCTGCGGCGAGTTGTACGGAATGATGGTGTTGAGGATGACGTCGATCTGGCTGTTGAAGTTGGGGAAGATCTTCGCCAGGTAGCTCTGGATGTAATAGACGAAGGCGACGCAGAGCGGGATGAGGGAAAGCAGCGTGGTGTAAGCCAGCGACGCGGCCCGGCTCGTCCCCTCGATGTTCCAGAACTCCCGCACGAGCTCCCGCAGGAACAGAAAGAACTCGACGATGAGCGCCCGCGCCTTCTTGTTCCCGAACCCGTGCCGCCGATAGACGAGAACCGCCGGATCGGTCAGCCACGACCAGGTGACGTCACGCAGGTATTTCAGCCGTACAGCCCAACGTTCGCGCCAGCTCGGCGGGCGCTCCGGGACGGAGTCAGACATTGTTGAGGGCGATTATCGCAAGAAAGGGCCCAGGCGAAGGGCTCGGGGCTCTGGGGTCGGGGCTCGGTTGGGGGTCGGACCCGAGGCTGAGGGGGCCGTGCCGCAGGATCCCTGATCCCCCGATCCCGGGGCGGGGGCAAAGGGCCGGCGCTGCCGCTGGTCTCAGGGCGTGCGCTGCACGGCCCTCCAGACCTCGGGTCTGACCCCAACCGAGCCCTGGGCCCCGATCGCTTCATTGCATAATGCCCATCGCGATGCCGCCACAAGTCCACATCCCCGAAGTCATCGAGCCCGATTCCAAACTGCCGCCCGATCTCGTCGCGTTGCGGCGGTTTGCGCGGTTCATGGACGAGGCGTTTCAGATTCCCGGGACCCGTTTCCGGGCGGGCTTCGACGCCATTCTCGGGTTGATTCCGGGCGTCGGGGACGTGATTGGAGGGGCGCTGTCGGCGTGGATCGTCATCGGGGCGATCCGGCACCGGGTGCCGGCGCGGATCGTGGCCCGGATGGTGTTGAACATCGTCGTCGATCTCGTGTTCGGGGCCATTCCGCTGGCGGGGGACGTCTTCGACTTTCTGTTCGAAGAGAACATGAAGAACATGCGGCTGCTCGAACAGCACCGCAACCGGATCAAGCCGCCGCGCTCCGCGGGCGAGATGACGCTCGTCGGGATCGTGGTGATGACGGCGATCGTTGGGCTGGCGATCGGCATCGTCGCCGCGACGATCGCGCTCGTCGTCTGGCTGCTGCGGGACGTGCCGTGGGTCTGATCTTCCGCCGGCGCAAAGGACCGCGTTACCCGGGCCGCACGCCGCTGCCGATCGTCCGCCGGCGCCTGCCGATGCGCTATCACATGCGCCATCAGTTCGGCGTGCGCGACGTGGCGTTCCTGCAGACCATGCACGCGCTGACCGGCGCGCCGATGTCCTCCGGCAACAAGGTGGAGATACTGCGCAACGGCGTGCAGTTCTTCCCCTCGATGATCTCCGCGATCCGCGGCGCGAAGAAGACGATCAACCTGGAGTTCTACATCTACTGGGACGGCGAGATCGGACGCACGTTCGCCGAAGCGCTGGCCGAGCGCGCCCGCGCCGGCGTGCACGTCAAGGTGATCCTCGACGCGGTCGGCTCGGCCGACATGTCGGGGGACCTCATCGAGTTCATGCAGCGCAACGGGATCGACATCGAGTGGTATCACCCGCTGCGGTGGTACACGATCTCCCGCGTCAACCATCGCACGCACCGGAAGCTGCTGATTGTGGACGGCGAGGTCGGTTTCTCCGGCGGCGTCGGCATCGCCGACACCTGGCTCGGTGACGCGGACTCGGAAGATCACTGGCGCGAGACGGTGGTGCGCGTGGAAGGCCCGGTCGTGACGCAGATGCAGTTCGCGTTCATGGACAACTGGGTGAAGAGCCGCGGCGAGCTGCTGACCGGCCTCGATTACTTCCCGCAGGTGGAGCCGCGCGGCGACCACGTGACGCAGGTGCTGAAGTCGTCGCCGTCGGAAGGCAGCTCGACGGTGAAGCTGCTGTACATCATCTCGATCGTCAGCGCCACGAAATCGATCTATATCGCGAACGCCTATTTCGTCCCGGACAAGGACACGATCCGCGCGCTCGAAGGGGCCATCCGCCGCGGGGTGGACGTGCGGGTGATCGTGCCCGGCGAGTTCACGGACGTGCCGATCGTCCGCCAGGCCAGCCGCTATTACTACGCGCTGCTGCTCCGCCGCGGCATCCGCATCTTCGAGTATCAGCCGACGATGATGCACGCGAAGACGATGGTGGTCGACGGGGTCTGGACGACCGTCGGCAGCTCGAATTTCGACGACCGCTCGTTCCGCCTGAACGACGAAGTGAACGTGAACATCTACGACGAAGGCATCGCCGCCCAGATGGAGCAGATGTTCTTCGAGGACCTGGCCCGCAGCCAGGAGATCACGAAGGGGCGATGGAAGCGGCGCGGTTGGTGGGACCGGGCCAAGGAGTGGTTTGCGGACTGGTTCAAGCCGCAGTTGTGAGCGCAGTGATCTCGGAGATCAGTCTCAATCCCAATCCGTGTGCACGAAGGGGGCGTCGGCGCCCCGGTCATTGCGCTGGTAGGTGTGGGCGCCGAAGTAATCGCGCTGCGCTTGCGTGAGGTTCTGCGGGAGCGCGGCTGTGCGGTAACTGTCGTAGTACGCCAGCGAGCCGCTGAGCGCGGGCACGGCGATGCCGTTCCCCTGCGCGTACGCCACGGCGCGGCGCCACGCTGCTTGCGAGCGGCCGATGTCGTCGCGGAACGTATCGTCGAGCAGCAGGTTCGGCAGGTCTGCGCGGCGTTCGTAGGCGCGCATGATCGAGTCGAGGAAGCGTGCGCGGATGATGCAGCCGGCTTTCCAGATGCGGGCGATCTCGCGCATGTCGATCTCCCACTTCCATTCGCGCGCGCCGGCCTGGATCAGGGCCATGCCTTGCGCGTACGAGCAGATCTTGGCGGCGTACAGGGCATCGTGCACATCCTGGATGAAGGACTCCGGGGCCTTGGCGAGCTCCATCGACGGAAGCACCTGGCTGGCGGCGACGCGCTCGTCTTTCATCGACGACAGGACGCGGGCGTCGATGGCGGCGGCGATCGTCGGGATCGGCACGGCGAGATCGAGCGCCACCTGCGCCGTCCACTTGCCCGTGCCCTTCTGGCCCGCTTTGTCGAGGATGCGGTCGACGAGCGGCGCGCCGCTTTCGGGATCGCGCACGCGGAAGATTTTGGCCGTGATCTCGATGAGGAACGATTCGAGCGGGCCGCGGTTCCATTCGTCGAAGATATCGGCGAGCTGGTTCGCGTCGAGCCCGAGGCCGCGGCGCAGCAGCTCGTAGGCCTCGGCGATGAGCTGCATGTCGCCGTACTCGATGCCGTTGTGCACCATCTTCACGAAATGGCCGGCGCCGTCGGAGCCGCAGTAGGTGACGCAGGGGCCGGAGTCCGACTTTGCGGCGATGGCTTCGAAGATCGGCTGCAGCGCTTCCCAGCTTTCGCGCGAGCCGCCGGGCATCAGCGACGGGCCGAAGCGCGCCCCTTCTTCACCGCCGGAGACGCCGGAGCCGACGAAGTGCAGGCCGCGCGCGGTCATCCGTTCGGTGCGCGCCTGCGTGTCCTTGAACCAGGAGTTGCCGCCGTCGATGACGATGTCCCCCGCTTCGAGCAGCGGCGAGAGCTTCTCGAGCATCTCGTCCACCGGGGCGCCGGCCTTGATCATCATCATGATGCGGCGCGGACGGTCGAGCACGGCGACGAGCTCCTCGAGCGTGTGCGCCGCCTGGAACTGCTTGCCGGGATTGGCGGCCAGGAACTTGTCGACAGTCTCGGGCTCGCGGTTCCAGACGGCGACGGAGAAGCCGTGATCCTCGATGTTGAGGGCGAGATTGCTCCCCATCACCGCCAGGCCGATCATCCCGAATTGCGCCATGTGGCTGCTCCTTCGTCAATGTGGGACACATTTCTTCAAACTTTCGCGACTGCTTTGCTCACCGCGGACAACAGCCATTCGAGGCCCGCTTCCACGTCGTTGCCGAGGTGGATGCGCAGGCGGCGGCGGTTGCGGGAGGCGAGCGATTCAAAGTCGCCGATGGCCTGGGCGCGGGCGAGGGCGGCGAAGCCGAACGGCTCGCCAGGGATCGGCACGTCGGGGGAATCGGCGGTGAGCTGGATGAAGACGCCGTTGTCGCCACCCCCTTTGTGGAGCTGGCCGGTGGAGTGGAGGAAGCGGGGCGCGTAGCCGGTGGTCGTGGCCACGCCGAGCTGGCGGGCGATCGCTTTACGGATGCTGGCGAGTTGCTCGTCGCGGGCGCGCGTCTGGGCGAAGTATTCGGTGAGAGCCACGTAATCGCCCGGCTTCACCTGCGCGAGGAGCTCGGCCACCGCGTCCTCGTCGCCGCTCTTCGCCGGCTCCGGCTCGGTGAACTTGCCGGACGTCTTGTACTCGTCGAGGAGGCGTTTGGTATTGTCTTTCGACTCCTGCACGTTCGGCTGGTCGAAGGCGTTGATGCCGAGGAGCGCGCCGGCGACGGCGGTGGCGACTTCCCAGAGGTAGAAGATCTCGCCGAGGTCGAGCGGCTCCTCGAGGACGACGTCCACGACCGGCTGGCCGGCATCGACGAGCTCGCGCAGGCGGGTCATTTCGTCGCTGCGGCGGAGGCGGACGACGACGAAGAGGCGGTCGTTGCTGTAGCCGGTGGACGGCAGCTCCGGCTCGCCCGCGACCGGCAGCACGCCTTTGCCTTCCTTGCCGGTGCTTTCGGCGACGAGCTGCTCGATCCAGAGACCGAGCGTGTCCAGCGGCGCGGGGGTGATGAGCGTCAGCTTATCGCGGCCGTTCATTGCCAGCGCGCCGATGATCGTGCCGAGGAGCGCGGCCGGGTTCTTCTTGACCGTCGGGAGAATCGAGACGTGCATGGCGTCGACGGCGCGGGCGAGAAGCGCCTTCACGTCGACGCCGCTCAGTGCCGCCGGCACGAGGCCAAAATACGACAGCGCGGAGTAGCGGCCGCCGATGTCCGCCGGGTTGACGAACGTCTTGCGGAAGCGGTCGCGCGCGGCGTCCTTGCCGAGCTGCGTGTCCGGATCGGTGACGGCGATGAAGTTCTCCCCGACGCGCTCCCCCTTCACCGAGCGCACGCGCTCGTAGAAGTAGCGGTGGAACATCATCGGCTCGGTGGTCGTGCCGGATTTGGAGGCGACGATGAAGAGCGTCCGCTCGAGGTTGAGGCGCGCTTCGAGATTGGTCACGGCCTCGGGGACCGTCGAATCGAGGACCAGCAGCTCGGGCCAGCCCGCGCGTTTGCCGAACACGCGGCGCAACACTTCCGAGCAGAGGCTGGAACCGCCCATGCCCAGGACGACGACGGCGTCGAAATCGCGGCGGACGGACTCGGCGAAGGCGACGAGCTCGTCGACGCTCTTCGTCATCAGCTCCGGCACGGTGAGCCAGCCGAGCGAGTTGGCGATGATCTTCTTGTGGGCGTCGTCGTTCTTCCAGAGCGAGGCGTCTTTCTTCCAGAGGCGCTCGACGAACTTCTCTTTGTCGGCGCGTTTGGCCGCTTCGTCCACGAGGCCGATGTGGTTGCCGAGGTGCGCAGTGACTCGCTCCGGGAGGCGGCGGATGGCGGCAGCGCGGCGGGCGTTGATCGTGCCGAGGAGCTGGCCGAAGGAGTCTTCGAACGACTTGACCCCTTCTTCGGTGAGCTTGCGGGTGATTTCCGCGAGGCTGAAGCCTTTGGCTTCGAAGAGGGCGAGCAGGCGCTCCGCTTCGTCGAGGTCCTGTTCGATCGTCAGCTCGACTTTGCCGTGGTCTTTGAAGGCGTCGTACGTCGCGGGCGGGATGGTGTTGACGGTGTCCGGACCGATGAGCGTCTCGATGTAGAGCACGTCGCGGTACTTCGGGTTCTTCGTGCCGGTGGAGGCCCAGAGCGGGCGCTGCACGCGCGCCCCTTTGTCGCGCAGCTTCGCGAAGCGGTCGCTCTCGAACACTTTTCGATAGAGCTGGTACGCGAGTTTGGCGTTGCTGATCGCGACTTTGCCGAGGAGTTGCTCGACCTCGGGATCGTCCTTCATGCGCGCTTCGATCTGCTTGTCAGCCTGCACGTCGATGCGGCTGACGAAGAAGCTGGCCACGGAAGCGATGTCTCCGATCGGCTGGCCGGCTTCGGCGCGCCGTTCGAGACCGCGAACGTACGCTTCGATGACCTGGGCGTAGACGTCGTTGGAGAAGATGAGCGTGACGTTGACGTTGATGCCGGCAGCGATCGTCTCTTCGATCGCCGGGATGCCTTCGGGCGTCGCCGGAATCTTGATCATGACGTTCGGCCTGCCGAGGCGGGCGAAGAGACGCTTCGCTTCCGCGACCGTGCCGGCGGTGTCGCGCGCCAGGAGCGGCGAGACCTCGAGGCTGACGAAGCCGTCGCCGCCGCTGGTCTTGTCGTAGACGGGACGGAAGACGTCGGCGGCGTTGGCGATGTCGTCGATCACGAGCTCGTCGTAGATCTCGTCGCGCGACTTCTCCTGCGACGCGAGCGTCCGCAGTTGCGCGTCATAGTCTTCGCTGCCGCTGATGGCTTTCTCGAAGATGGTGGGATTCGAGGTCAGACCCCGCAGGTCGTCCTCGTCGATCATCTGTTTCAGTTTTCCGGTCGTGAGGAGCTTCCGCTCCATCTGATCGAACCAGACGCTCTGGCCAACTTTGGCGAGCTGGGCGAGGGGGTTGGTCATGATGCCTCCGCGTTACGCCGCGAAGCATATCGCGCGTGAGGGGTTGTTTTTGGTTTTTGGTTGTTGGTTTTCGGTGCTCCGCCCGGTGTTACCAACAACCGAAAACCAAAAACCAAAAACTACTCCCCGTCACACCTCTTCCACTCCCGCTCTCCTGATCGCCCGCAGTGCGATCCTGGCGATGAAGACGCTGACGAGCACGGCTCCGATGGCGGTGACGATGAGCGCGATGCGGTTGCTTTTCTGCATCACGGCGGCGGCGCCGGCGGCGCCGGCGTAGGTGAAGGCGAGGGTGCCGGGGATGATGCCGATGAAAGTCGTGAGAATGAAGTCGCGCAGCTTCACGCCGGTGAGGCCGAAGGCGTAGTTGACCCAGGTGAACGGCGGAAAGCCCGACAGCCGCACCAGCCACATGATCTTCGTCCCCTCGGTGGTGATGGCCCGGTCGAGGGCCCGGAACTTGGCGTTCCCGGCCGTCATCGATTCGACTTTGCGCCGCAGCACCGAGCGCCCGAGGAGAAAGGCGCAGGTGGCCCCGATCGTGGCCCCGATAATGACGATGATCGCCCCCTTCACGAAGCCGAAAATCGCCCCGGCCCCGATCGTCAGCGCGAAGGCCGGAATGATGAAGACGCAGCAGATGATGTAGGCCGCGGCGTAAAGCACGTACCCCGCCGGCCCGACGCCCTGCACCCACCCCTTGAACTGCTCGAGCCAGCTCGCCACCGGCAGCAGTCGCATGGCCACCGCAAGCGCCGCCAGCACCAGAAACCCGAGGACGATTTTCACGACCGGTTTGTTCAAGTGACCGTGATTCTAGCGGACGCGGGTGATGGGATGGGACCTAGAGGACAGATGGGACAGATGGGACAGATGGGACCCAACCGTCCTTCATCGGTCCCATAGGTCCTATTGGTCCCATACGTCCCATCGTTTCCCAGTCACCTACCGGAACGGGATGAGCTTTTTCACCGACTTCACCACGATCACGATCCCGCTCACCAATCCCACGAGCCCTCCGATGAACAATCCGGCGACGCCGCCCGCGGCCAGCTTGCCGGCGGTGCCGGCGGCGCTGCCGCCTTTCTTCGCCGGGGCGGCGGAGCGGGCGTACGCGGGGGCGCCGCCGCGGCCGGGCACGCCTTGCGGTTTGCCGTCGGCGCCGACCTGCGCCTTCGGGCGGTCTTCCGGCTTCGCCGCGCCGGCGCGTGCTTCGCGTTTGGAGTTGTCGCCTTTGAGCGAGCCGTGGGTACGTGCCCAGACCTGCGTGAACTCGGCGCCGAGGAAGAGGATCTGCGCCGACCAGTAGACCCAGACGAGCAGCACGACGAGCGACCCCGCGGCGCCGAAGCTCGAGTTGGCGGCGGTCTTGGCGATGTAGAACCCGAGGGCGAACTTGCCGAGGACGAAGAGCAGCGAGGTGAAGGCCGCGCCGACCCAGACGTCCTTCCAGCCGATCTTGATGTCCGGGAGGTACTTGAAGATGACGGCGAACAGCACCGTGATGAGGGCGAACGAGACGACGAGTTGCAGCGCGTGCAACAAGGCCTCACCACCCGGCATGCGGTTGCCGATCATGCCCCCCATCGCCGCGATCACGGTGTCGAAGACGAGCGTCACGAGCAGCAGGAAGCCGATGCCGCAGACCATGGCCATTGAAAGGAAGCGATCCTTGATGAAGCCCATGACGCCGGCGCCTTTTTTCTCCTCGACGTTCCAGATCGTATTGAGCGCGTCCTTCAACTGACCGAAGACGCCCGACGCACCGAACAGCAGGGTCACGATGCCGATGATGGTGGCGATGGTGCCGCTGTCCGGTTTGTTCGCCGCGGCGATCATCGTCTGCAGCGAGTCGGCCATGGCCGGCCCCATCACGTTCGAGAGCTGCGTCGAGAGGGCGCCGCGCGCCGCTTCGTCACCGAAGACCATGCCGGCCATCGCGATCGCGATGAGCAGGAGCGGCGCGATCGAGAACACGGTGTAGTACGCCAGCGCCGCGCCCAGGCGGGGCGCCTTGTCCTGCCCGAATTCCTGGAACGTCTGCTTGGCGAGATCGATGTATTTCCGCATCCGCAGCGTGAGAGCAAGGGGCGTGCGCGCGCGGAGGCCCCGCTACTTTTTCATCCAGGTGATGCAGCGTTCCAGGCTGTCGCGCATTGCGTCAGGCGCAAGATGGATGGGGCGGCCGTGACCCGGCAGCACCCACTCGAAACGGAAGTCGCGGAGCCGTTCCATGGAGCGGATCTGTTCGTCCCACGAGTACCAGCAGGCACTCCGAAAGGCGTAGAGATGACCGCGCGATTCGCTCCACGCGAGGTGATCGCCGGTGAAGAGATACCGCTCTTTCCAGAGGAAGACGGCATGTCCGCGCGTATGTCCCGGCGTGGGGATCAGGACGAGGCCCGGCTCGAGCTCGACCGGATCGTACCCTTCCACTTTCAGCTCGACAGCGGCCGTGCCGGCGCGGACGTCGTCGCGATGAATGACGCGCTCGCAGCCGAAGCGCTCGCGGAACTTTGCATGATCTGCAACATCGTCCTGATGCGTCAGCAACATCCGACGGGCACCACCCATCGCTGCGAGCCGCTTGACGAGCGGAGCGGCGAAGCGTGGTGAGTCGACGAGCAGGTTGCCGTCATGCGCGATCAGGTAGCTGAACGCGCCGAACGAACTTTCGGACGTGAAGCCACAGCGGTAGACGTCGCCGTCGACGAGCTCGGGGAAGACGTCGAGCGGCAGGCCGCGCTTGGCGGTGTCGCCGATGGAAGCGGTGGGACAGGCGAGCAACGCCTTCTGCGCGGCGAGGAGCTCGTCGTCCGTCGACGGCTGGTGCTGCACGGCGGACTGCTGGCCGGCGTCGCGGAAGACGGCCGGCGCGAGTTGCCGGCAGGCATCGCAGTCGATGCAGGAGGTGTCAACGAAAAAGGCGCCATCGACGTTGGCCGGATGGCGCAGCGCGAGTTGGGCCATGCGGGAGGTAACAGCGATGGTGCGCGGGAGAATTCGATGGGACCTATGGGACAGATGGGACTTATGGGACTCCGCTCAGGGATCATTGGTCCCATAGGTCCTATTGGTCCTATTGGTCCCATCTTCCCCTCTACATTGGGGTCACGCGTTCGTTTCCCGGACGAAGACCCACGCGCTGCAGTCCTGCGTTTCCCTTTCGGGTTACTGAAGCTGAAAGTGCTGGCGAAGCTGTTCATCATGCCCGCCGCAAGGGCGAGTGCGTTAGATCAGAAATGCCTGATGTCTCACGTCTTACCGGCGTTCACCTACAACGCTGACGAATTTACACGGGCTTCACCTCGCTGGGCGATTTGGGCGTATTCTGTGCTACTACCGGTCAATACATGAGCATCGATGGACGTTCGCTGAACTGGCTGCAGCGCTCGCCGCGCGAGCATCGCGACACCCGTGTTTTGCCGCGGGACGGGCATCTCTGGACGAGCGCGGAAGCGGCGAAGGCGTTCCGCGTCGGCGTCTCGAGCATCAAGCGCTGGACGGACGAAGGGGAGCTGGAGTCGGTGCGCACGCCGGGCGGGCATCGGCGGTACACGCTCGCGGCGCTGCATCGCTTCGCGCGTATCCGTCAGTTGCCGGTGGATCAGTTGCCGTCGGTCGAGGAGATCGACGTGCGGATCGAGTTGCCGGTGGCGGCGGACGTGACGCTGTTCGAGGCGCTGGTCAACGGCAACATCGACGCGGTGCGTCGCCTGGTGACGCCGCGCATCGACGGCCTGGCCAGCCGTGCGGCGTTCCTCGACCGGGTGGTCGGCGACGCGCTGCGGGAGATCGGGTGGCGCTGGGAGCGCGGCAAGCTGGGCATCGACGAGGAGCACCGCGCCTCGTACACGGTGATCGACGCCGTGGACCGCCTGCGTCCGGCTGCGCGTGCGGACGGGAAGCTGGCGCTTCTGGCCTGCCCGCCGGGCGAGTTGCACGACCTGCCGCTGCGTCTCGTGCGGCTGGTGTTCGAGTGGGGCGGCTGGCGCACGGACTTTCTCGGCGCGGCCACGCCGTGGGAGTCGCTGCGCAACACGATCGAACGGACGCAGCCGGAAGTGCTGGCGCTTTCATCGCGCGACGGCGATTGCTTCCGGGACGACGGTTTCACGGAGCTGGTGCGCTGGTGCAAGGAGCAGGGGACGCAGGTGCTCGTCGGCGGCGAGTGGGCGCGCGGCGGGACCGGGGATGTGGATGGCTATCTGCGTTTCCGGACGCTGCGCGGCTTCGAGCGCTGGATGCGATCCATCTAGTACTGCGGCGGCGCAGGGGGTGACATCGCCTTGAGCCACGGGCCCATCTTTCTGGCTGTGGAGTCGCTGCTCATCCAGCGGATGGTGCCGAAGATCGGGCGTTCGGGCGCCCAGGGGCGGTCGTGCTTGCCGAAGCACCAGAGCACGCCGGCATGCGTGTTGGGATCGCGGCCGTCGATGGCCCAGCGGTCGTGGAGGCGGAGCATCGTGGCGTGCGCTTCCTCGGGGGTCTCGCTCCACTCGATGATCTTCTTGCCCCAGAGCATGCGCAGGTAGCCGTGGATCGTGCCGTCCTCGAGGAGCTGGCGCTGGGAGAGGTTCCAGATCTGGTCGTGCGTCCCGGCGGCTTCGAGCTCCTCGTACGTGTAGGACGGTTTGCGGCGGTCGCGGCGATGGGCGTCGAGGGTCTTGCGAGCCCAGTCCGGCAATGCCGTCAACGAGTCGTGGTCCTCGCGATAAAAGCAGAGGTTGAACGACAGCTCGCGGCGGACGATCGCTTCTTCGAGGAAGGCGTCGATGTCTTCGCCCGGGGCGTCGGAGAGGAGCACCCGCTCGGCGATCTCGTGGATGCCGAGGTGGCCGAAGTGGAGGTACGGGGAGAGTCCGCTGACGTGGCGGGGTGATTTGTTGCGTCCTTCGGCGTAGCCGGGCAGTCCGTCGCGAATGAAGTCGTCGAGACGGCGCAGGCCGGCTTCGCGTCCGCCAATCGTCGGGACGGGAGCGACGGTGTGGTCGAGGTCGCAGCTTGCGGCGGCGGCCCGAGGATCGACGCCGTCGTAGCTGGGGAGATCGAGGTCGCCGTCGAACCGGTACCGCGGCTCGACTTCTTCGTGCGGCGCCCAGAAATCGGGGAAGAGCTTGTGGGCGCGGTCGCGGAGAAACTTTGCGGAGTACTGCTCCTTCGCGAACGCGCGCATCGGCAGGATGCCGTTGCCGTCCACAAAGTGCACGTTCGGGAGACGGCGGTTGTGCTCGCGGATGATGCCCGTCGGGTACTCGTCGGTAACGAGCAGCCGCGCGCGAGCGGCCAGCTTGCGCACGACGCCCCGGGCTTCGTCGCGCGTCCGCGGCAGAAAGAAGTGGTAGCGCAGCCCTCGGGCCTCCGCGTCGGCGGCGTTCGCCCGCACGCCTTCCAGCACGAACGAATGGATGCGGTCGTTCGCGGCGGGGTAATCGGGACGGATGGCCTCGTACACCACCACCGGCAGGCCGAGGGCGTTGGCGCGGGTGATGGCGTAGTCGAGGGCCAGGTTGCGCCGGAGCCGCCGCGCCGATTGGGACCAGTACAGCACGAGCTCTCCGGCCGGATTGTCCTCGCCCCGGGACGTCACCCGCAGCGCGAATGGATCGACCGGCCGAGGGTGCGTGAGGAGGCGCCGGTGCGGCAGGAAGGAGGTGAACGGCAAGGCGCGGATTCTAGCGGAGGATTTTTTCTCCCTTCCCCTGGATTTACGGCTGCGCCATGTTCGACAACCTGCAAGACAAGATGGACCGGGTCTTCAAGACCCTGCGCGGCGAAGCCAGCCTCAATGAGTGGCACATCGACAACGCGCTCAAGGAGATCCGCGTCGCCCTGCTCGAGGCGGACGTCCACTTCAAAGTGGTCAAGGAGTTCACGAACCGCGTTCGCGAGAAAGCGGTCGGCACGGACGTCCTGACGGCGTTCTCCCCCGCCCAGCAGGTCACGAAGATCGTCCGCGACGAGCTCCAGGGCCTCCTCGGCGGGAACGAGGTCGGCGTGGCGCTCGTCGGCCAGCCGGCGGTCGTCATGATGGTCGGCCTGCAGGGCTCCGGTAAGACGACGACCTCGGGCAAGCTCGCCTTCCACCTCAAGAACCGTGGCCGCCGGCCGCTCCTCGTGCCGTGCGACGTCTACCGCCCGGCCGCCATCGACCAGCTCCGCATCGTGGCGAACAACGTCAAGGTGCCGTTCCTGGAGATCGGCGAGAACCGCGACCCGATCAGCATCGCCGCCGCTGGTATCAAAGAGGCGAAGCTGATGCAGTACGACACCGTGATCCTCGACACGGCCGGCCGTCTGCACATCGACGACGAGCTGATGCGCGAGCTGCAGACCATCAAGTCGCAGGCGCAGCCGAGCGAAATCCTCTTCGTCGCCGACGCCATGACCGGCCAGGACGCCGTCAAGTCGGCGAAAGAGTTCGACGACCGCCTCGGCGTGACCGGCATCGTGCTGACGAAGCTCGACGGCGACGCCCGCGGCGGCGCGGCGCTCTCGATCAAGTCGGTCGTTGCCCGTCCGATCAAGCTGGTCGGCGTCGGTGAAAAGTACGCCGACCTCGACGTCTTCTATCCGGACCGTATGGCCTCCCGCATCCTCGGCATGGGCGACGTGCTGTCGCTCATCGAGAAGGTCGAGGCCGAGGTCGACCGCAAAGAGGCGGCGAGACTCGCGGAACGGGTCGCCAAGGACAAGTTCACGCTGGAAGACCTCCGCTCGCAACTGCAGCAGGTAAAGAAGATGGGGCCGCTGTCGTCGCTCGTCTCGATGATCCCGGGCGCCGGGAAGATCAACGAGGACGACATCGACGAAGGCGCGATCGTCCGGATGCAGGCGATCCTCGATTCGATGACGAAGAAGGAACGGGAGTTCCCCCAGCTCATCAACGGCAACCGGAAGAAGCGCATCGCCAAGGGCTCCGGCACGTCCGTCCAGGAGATCAACCGGCTCCTGAAGCAGTATCTGCAGATGAAGAAGATGATGAAGTCCTTCTCGAAAGGCTTCGGAGCACGCAAGTTCGGAAAGATGATGAAGGGGCTGCCGCCGGAGTTCCTGCAATGAGTTGGCGGTAGGCAGTTGGCGGTTGGCGGTGGCTTGCCCGGCCGCCCCGCCCACGAGTCCTCCTCTGCCAACTGCGAACCGCCAACTGGAATTCATCAGAGCGGGTTGCCGTTCAAAGCGCCGCTCGGGTACCATGTCCGCCCATTTCTGTTGTTGCTGAAAGACCAGGAGTTCAAATGTTGAAGATTCGCCTCCGCCGCGGCGGAGCCACCCACGCGCCGTTCTATCGTGTCGTCGTTTCGGATTCGCTGAAGACGCCGTCGGCCGCCACGCTGGAGCAGATCGGCCACTACGATCCGAAGAAGAACCCGGCCGACGTGAAGATCGACCGCGAGCGCGTCGACTTCTGGGTCAGCAAGGGCGCCCAGCTCTCGCCGACCGTGAAGTCGCTGCTCAAGAAGCTCAAGTAAGCCGCGGACGATGCGCGACCTGGTCGAGTTCGTAGCGAAGTCCCTCGTCGATGAACCGGACGAGGTGCGCCTTCGTACGCATGAACGCGAGCAGGCCACGGTGATCGAGCTCGAGGTCGCGCCCGCCGATCTCGGTAAAGTGATCGGCCGTCAGGGCCGCACCGCGCGGGCCATTCGTACCCTCCTCAACGCGGCAGGCCAGAAGACGCGCCGCCGCTACGTCCTCGATATCGTCGACTGATGTCCGAGCGTATTGCGGTCGGCATCATCCGCAAGTCGCACGGTGTCCGTGGCGAGGCGAGCGTCGAGTCGTACAGCGACGACCCGAACCGCTTCGACGGCCTGCGCGAGGTGACGCTCGTCTCTCCGGACGAGAAGCAAACGCGCACCATCGCGATCGAGTCGACCCGCACGAACGCCGGCCGCGCCCTCGTGAAGTTCGCCGGCATCGACTCCCCCGAGGCGCTCAAGCCGCTCTACAACTGGACCCTCGAGCTGCCGGAGACCGAAGCCCTCACCCTCGAAGAGAACGAGTACTACCTGCACGATCTCGTGGGGCTGACGCTCGTCGACCGCGAAGGGGTGGAACGCGGCGTGGTGACGGATGCGTACGAGGGGGGCGGCGGGATCCTCCTGGCCGTTCTGGCTGGGGAGAAGACATTCGAGCTGCCGTTCGCGGCGGACATCTGCGTGGAGATCCACCTGGATGAGAAAAAGATGATCGTGGAGCTCCCCGAGGGCATCGACGATCTGGATGCGGTTGAGGAGTAAGGGCATCGCGGAACGATAGGACCTATAGGACAAATGGGACCTATGAAAACCCATCTGTCCCATAGGTCCCATCTGTCCCATGAGTCCCATCGTGCTCTGACCCATGAGAATCGACTTCATCACCATCTTCCCGAAGATGTTCGAGCCCCTGCTCGCCGAGGGTGTCATTGCCCGTGGCGTCAAACAGGGATTGCTGGACATCCGGGTGCACGACCTGCGCGACTACGCCAGCGATCGTCATCGCTCGACCGACGACGAAGCCTACGGCGGCGGGCCGGGGATGGTCATGCTGGCGGAGCCGGTGTTGCGCTGCGTCGAGCAGGTCGGGGTCGGCGGCGGGCATGTCGTGCTGACGGCGCCGCAGGGGCGGGTCTTTACGCAGAACGTGGCCCGGGAGCTGGCGGCGAAGGAGTGGATCGTCATCCTCTGCGGGCGGTACGAGGGGTTCGATCACCGGGTCCACGAGGCGCTGCAGCCGGACGAGATCTCCATCGGCGACTTTGTCGTCTCCGGCGGTGAGCTGCCGGCCATGCTGATGGCGGACGCGGTCGGCCGGATGATCGAAGGGGTCGTCGGCAACAGCGGGTCCGTCGTGGAGGACTCCTTCTTTCACGGGCTGCTCGACTATCCCCACTACACCCGCCCGGAAGAGCTGCGGGGGATGCGGGTGCCGGACATTCTCCTCTCCGGGCATCACGAGAAGATCCGGCGCTGGAGAAAAGAGCAGTCGCTGCGGGTTACGAAGGCGCGTCGGCCGGATCTGCTCGAGACCGCCGAGCTCGACGCCGAGGCCCGGAAGATTCTCACGAAAATAGAGAATGAAACGTAGAGGACGGTGGTTCTAGCCCGGGCCGTGGCGAAGTCCCTGTCGCGGCAACCCCTTGCGCAGCATACAAAAATGAGCGATCCTCTCAGGCTCGCTTCAAAGCGGCCCTGTTCGGGCATGCTTCCAAGAAAACACGGAGTTGGTCAAATGGCAGAAGACATCATGAAGCTCGTCGAGGCTCGCGAAACCACCCGCGAGGTTCCGTCGTTCAGTCCCGGCGACACGATCAAAGTTCACGTCAAGGTCAAGGAAGGCGACAAAGAGCGCATCCAGGTTTTCCAGGGCCTCGTGATCTCGCGCAAGGGTGGCGGAGCGCGCCAGATGTTCACGGTTCGCAAGATCTCCGGTGGTGTCGGCGTCGAACGCATGTTCCCGCTCTACTCTCCGACGATCGACAAGATCGAGGTTGAACGTCATGGCCGGGTCCGTCGCGCGAAACTCTATTACCTCCGGGATCTCCGCGGCAAAGCGGCCCGTATCGAAGAAAAGCGCCCGCGCTAAAAAGCCGGACGCTTCCGAAGTCCTTCTCGACTCCCTCTTCGCGGAACTGGCGCGCGTCGCTGAGCTTTCAGCCGTCGAGCGCCAGCTCCGCGATTCTGGTTTCCGGTGTATCGCCGGAACGGATGAGGTCGGACGCGGCTGCCTGGCCGGCCCCGTCGTGGCCGCCTGCGTGATCCTCGACCCCGATCCGACAATCTTCGGCGTCAATGATTCGAAGCAGGTCGACCATGACGACCGGCTCGCCGTCTGCCGGCTGATCCTCTCGCGGGCTCGCGCCGCTGCCGTCGGCGTGGTCGAGCCGGGGACGATCGACCGCATCAACATCCTTCGCGCCAGCAAGCTGGCGATGCTGCACGCCGTGGAAGACCTGCAGGTCCGGCCCGAAGTGCTGCTGCTGGACGCCGTCACGCTCGAGCAACTGGACATGCCTCAGGTGCCGCTGATCGGGGGCGATCGACGGTCCGTTTCGATCGCCGCGGCCTCGATCGTCGCCAAGGTCTACCGCGATCTGCTGATGGAGTCGTATCATGAGCGTTACCCCGTTTACGATTTCAAGCACAATCGGGGGTACGCGACCGAAGCGCACATGGCGGCGCTGAGAACTTACGGGCCCAGCCCGATTCACCGGAAATCGTTCGAAGGGGTAGAGGAGCCGAAGCTCACGCTGTTCGGCACCAAGGAAGATGGCGGTTCAACGAGATAAGGTCATCGCCAGCGCCGAGAAACTGGTCGCGAAGGGGAAGATTGAACCCGCGATCAAGGAATACGAGCGCCTCCTTGACGACAATCCGAATGACGTCAATACGCTGAATCGCATCGGCGACCTCTGGGTTCGCATCAACCGGAACGAGGAAGCGGTCAAGGTCTTCTCCAAGATCGCCGACCACTATTCGAAGGATGGCTTCTTCCTCAAAGCCATCGCCATCTTCAAGAAGATCAACAAGCTCGACCCGTCGAAGCTCGACATCTACGCCAAGCTCGCCGATCTCTACGCGAAGCAGGGCCTGGCGATGGAGGCGAAGAGCCAATACCAGGTCCTCGCCGATTACTACCTCAAGCACGGCGACCCCGCGAACGCCCTCGGCATCTATCGCAAGATCTCGGAGCTCGACCCGAACTCGATCAACGTTCACGTCAAGCTCGCCGATCTCTACTCGCAGAACAACCAGACCGCCGACGCGCTGAAGGAGTACGACCGCGTCGGGCGCATGCTGCTCAAGCGCGGCATGCTGGACGAGGCGGTGCAGGTCTTCCGCAAAGCGCTGAAGATCGACCCGAAGAACACGGAGCTTGTCGAGTCGCTGGTCATGGCGCTGCTCGAAGCGAAAGACTTCGACAACGCCACGCAGATCGTCGACGCCGCCCTCGAGGTCAACGCGAACAACGCGCGCCTGCTGGCGATGCTCGGCCGCATCCAGCTCGCCCGCGGCGACGCCAATGCCGCCCGCATGACGCTCGAGCGCGGCCTCGCCGCCGACGAGAACGACCCGGCTATCCGTGAAGCGCTGGCCGATCTCTACCTCCGCCAGAACAACTCCGACCGCGCCCTCGAGATGCTGCTGCCGTCGGTGGAGCGTGCGCTCTCGCGCGGCGAGCGGGGAGCGGCCGTCGAAGCGTTGAATCACGTGCTGCGCGTCGACTCCGGCCATACGCCGACGCTGGAGCGCCTCGTGGCCGTCTATACGCGGCTGAACGAGGAGACGAACATCCTCTCGGCGATGAACAGCCTGGCCGAGGCGCACATCGCCAAGGGCAAGTACGACGAGGCGGCGCGGGTGCTCGACCGGCTCATCGATCGCGAGCCGCAGAACTCGCAGCACCGCACGAAACTGCAATTCGTCCGCTCGCAGATGGGCGGCGTCGATACGCTCCCGGTGGGCGGCCGTCCGCGCACGCAGGAAACGCCGATGCCGCCGGTCACGCTCCCGCCGATGGAGATCGAGGAGCCACCGCCGACGTTCGACATGAACGACGACGACGGCCTGACGCTCGACCTCGACGAGTCGCCGGCCATCGAGCTCGATTTCTCAGACGACACCCCGGCCGCTCCTGCGCCGGCGCGGCATCTCGTCCCCGCCGTGGAGATGGCTGCCGCCGATCTCGCGGAAGGCGGCGGCGACGATCTCGACTTCATCACTGAGCACCTCACCGAAGCCGAGGTGTTCGCCAAGTACGGCCTCGCCGAGAAGGCGGCCGAGCATCTGCGCGCCGTCCTCGAACGGGCACCGAAGAACCTCACGGCCCACGAGCGGCTCTTCCGCATCCTGCTGGACGAAGGGGACGTCGACGCTGCCCGCACCGCGGCGCAGGCGTACATCACCGTCCTCGACGAGCGGGGCGAAGCCGTGACCGCAGGCACCGTCCGCAATGAGTTCCTCACGCGCGGCCATCCGTTCGACGCGCCGCGTCCGTCCATCCCCCTGGCCATCCCGGCCGACGAGGAAGAGCTGACGCTCGATCTCGACGAGCCGGTGCCGGAGCTCGAGTTCGATCTCGACGCCACGGATCTCGAGCCGGAGCAGGAGCTCGTCCTCGAAGACGACACGGTGATCGAGCTCGGCTCGGACGCGGAGATCGTGGAGGAGCTGCCGGAAGCGGCGCTCGACGAGCCAGCCTTCGAAGCGCCGTCCTTCGACATCCCGTCGTTCGAAACGCCTTCGTTCGAGGTCGAGACGCCTTCGTTCGAGAGCCCGTCGTTCGAGACCTCGTCGTTCGAGACGCCGTCGTTCGAGACGCCGGCTCCTGAGACGCCGGCCTTCGAAACGCCTGCGGCGGATACGCCGGCGTTCGACGTGCCGATGTTCGAAACGCCGTCATTCGACGAGTCGTCGTTCGCTCCGGCACCCGAGCTGACACCCGAGCCGGCGCCGGAACCCTCCTTCGAAGCCGCATTCAGCGCCACGGTCGAACCGGAGCCGCAGCCGGAGATCGCGTTCGACGACGCGCCGCTGGAGCTCGAAGAAGAACCGCAGCAGTTCGCCGCCGTCGAGGAAGAGCTGACCTTCGACGCGCCGCTCGCCGAGGAACCACTCATGGCCCTCGACTCCGAGCCGGCCATCGACTTTGACGAGCAACCGGCGCAGATCGCCGAAGAGCTGGCGACGTTCGATTCGCTCTCGTTCGGCGCGCCCGCCGAGGCGGAGCCTGAGACCGCCGAGCCGTTCTTCGGCGTCGAAGCGCTCGGCCAGGAGCCGTCCTTCGATGAAGTGGCCGGACAGCCGGCGTTCGAAGAGATGGGCGAGATCGACTTCTACATCGAGCAGGAGCTCTTCGACGAGGCCCGCAGCAAGGTGTCGGCCCTCATCGCCCGTTTCCCCGGCAACGCCGATCTGGAACGGCGTCAGATGCGCATCGAAGCCGCCACGGCTGCTGCCGCCGCGGCCGCGCCTCCCGTCACGCCACCGCCACCGGCGCCGCAGGCAGAGCGTCCCCCTGCCCTCTCGCGCGACGAGATCGAGAGCGAGCTCCTCTCCGCCATCCCGGACGATGACGACGATTTCATGTCCGGCATCAGCGAGCCCCCTCCCCCGGCCGCACCGGTGGCCACGCCGGCAGCTTCCTCCTTCAGCGCCGCCACGGTGCAGGAGGAGAACCTCTTCGCCGACGAAGAAGACTTCTTCGACCTCGCGGCCGAGCTGGAGTCGGAGCTGAACGAGGAAGACGAGCAGATCTCCCTCTCCGAAGAGGAGCAGTCGCTCGAAGAAATCTTCAAGGAATTCAAAAAGGGCGTCGAACAGCAGCTCGACAGCGAGGACTACGACACCCACTACAACCTCGGCATCGCCTACAAGGAGATGGGTCTCATCGACGAGGCCATCGGGGAGTTCCAGCTCGCCTCGAAGGACCCGAAGCGCGCCGTCGAGTGCGCCTCCATGCTCGGCCTCTGCTTCCTCGAGAAGGGGATGCCCCAGCTCGCGATCAAGTGGTACCGCAAAGGCATCGAGATGCCGGAGATCACCGAGGAGGAGCACATCGGCCTCCTGTACGACCTCGGCTCCGCCTACCAGGAAGTCGGCGACACCGAGAACGCGCAGAAGTCGTTCATGGAGGTCTACGGCATGAACTCCAACTACCGCGACATCGTCTCGCGGATCAAGCAGCTCGAAGACGCCCGCAAGTAGCGTCCCGGCGGAATCGTGCAAGCCGCCCTGGCGATCGCGACCCTCTTCGCCTGAGGGGCCCGCGAAAACGGACCCACGGGCCAATCGAGCTCCCACGGACAACCGGCAACGGACAACGGACAACGGGCCCCCCGTAATCGGAAATCGCCCCCCCACCCGGAACCTTTCTCCAGATCGCGCGTTCTACCCCCCGAGAGGCGCGATGAACACTACGAACGACGCCATGTTGATGCAGCGGGTAGCAGACGGGGACGAGCTGGCTTTTGCCGAGATCGTCGACCGGTACAAGAATCCGCTGATCAATTACCTGACACACCTCGTCCGCTCCCGGGAACGTGCGGAGGACTTTGCGCAGGAGGCGTTCGTGCGGTTGTACAAGAGCGCTTCGAAAAATGGAGATCTGGATCGCATCGGGGCGTATCTGTACCGCATCGCCACGAACCTCGTCGTCACTGAGGTCCGCCGCGAGCGCCGATGGAGCCTGCTTCTCCCGCGACTGAACGTGAGCATGGCCAGAACGCCGGCAACTCCCGACGCGGACCTTCTCGCCGATGAGATCCAGGCGAAAGTGACGGCGGCACTCGAGCGGCTTCCGCTCAAGTACCGCGCCCCCCTCGTGCTGTACGAGATCGAGGAGTGGCCGTACGACGAGATCGCCCGCGCGCTGGACTGCCGGCTCGGCACGGTCAAGTCGCGGATCGCGCGAGCGCGGGAATTGCTGCGCCGCCAATTGTCCGGCTGGTGGAACGGAGGCAACTATGAACGACACAGAACTTCGCAACGTGCTGCGGACACTGCCGCGCACGAGCGCATCGCAACGCTTCACGTCTGACGTCCTGCGCGCGGTTCGTCGGAGCAGTGACGAGCAACCGGCCGGGAAACGCCGTCTGGCGCTCTCGTGGAAGCTCAGCGTCGCTTTCGCCGTCGCTCTGTCGCTCGTCGTGGTCGTCCGGCTCGCCGTCGTGCAGCAGGCGCACGAGAACCGTCTCCGCGACCTACGCGCCGAACACCACCGCATCGAGGCCGAACTGGCGAAGGTCAAGGAAGCCGCGACCGACGCCGCCGAGCCGGTCGTCATCATCGAAGACGGCGACACCCGCTACATCGTCGACCTCGGCTCGCAGGACGGATCCGTCACCCCAGCTTCTTACGCAATCACCGACTGAACCTCCGGAAGGACATCACCATGAAGAAACTCCTGATCATCACCCTCCTCCTCACTCTCGCCACCACCGCCTTCGCGGACGACAAGGAAAAGCGTGTCCAGCGCACGGTGATCGTGACCAATGACGGCGGCAACACCTTCTTCCGCTCCACCGAGCCGGGCGCCCCGGGCGACGCCTTCACCTTCTTCGCCGGCAAGCGCGCCGTCCTCGGCATCACCACGGTCGAGATGTCGTCCGAGCTGCGCGAGCACTTCGGCGCGGCCAAGGACTCCGGCGTCCTCGTGAGCACCGTCGAAGACGGCAGCCCGGCTGACAAGGCAGGCATTCGCGTCGGCGACGTCGTCACGGCCATCGACGGCAAGGAGATCGACTCCGTCTGGGGCCTCCGCGCCGCCCTCAAGGACAAGAAGAACGGCGACTCGGTGCGCGTCGAAGCGATCCGCAACCGCGCCCGCCAGTCCTTCGTGGCCTCGGTCATCGAGCGCGAGCCCGCCCCGCTGCCGGCGGGCGTGCAGTTCCGCACGATGAAGCCGGAAGACGCCCGCCGCCTCGAAGGCGTCCTCGGCACCGAGTGGCGCACGCGCATCGAAGCGGCTCCGAACTGCACCGAGCTGCAGGCCCGCATCAAGGCGCTCGAATCCGCGATGAACGCCCTCGAGAAGAAACTGGAAAAGAAGTAAGCCCGCGCGATATCGTCGGACGGGATCGGCTGATCCCGTCCGATGACTGTCCTCGACATCCTCCTGTTGTTCTGCGGCGGCCTCGCCGCGGGGGCGTTCGGCGCCCTCTTCGGACTCGGCGGCGGCGTGCTGATGGTGCCGCTGCTCGTGGTCGCCCTCCACGTCCCCATCCACAACGCCATCGCCACGTCGCTCATCACCGTGATCGCGACCTCCTCCACGGCCACGGCGCGCAACATCCGTGACGGCGTCACGAACCTCCGCCTCGGCGTCACGCTCGAAAGCGCCACCGTCATCGGCGCCATCGCCGGCGGCGCGATGGCCGGCTTCCTCCCGCCGCGCGTCCTGATGGTCCTGTTCGCGGCCACGGTGATGATCCTGGCGGTCATGATGTTCCGCACCGTCGAGCCGCCGGCGTTCGTCGCCGAACCGGCCGATCGCGGGTTCCTCTCGCGCCTCCACGCCTCGTACTACGACCCCAAGGTCGGCGAAGAGGTCCGCTATGGCGTGACCCGTTTCCCCGTCGCCATGGGCGTCTCGGCCTTCGCCGGTACGCTCAGCGGTCTGCTCGGCATCGGCGGCGGAATCGTGAAAGTCCCCACGCTGTCCATCTACTGTGGTGTGCCGATCAAGGCCGCGGCGGCGACGTCCAACTTCATGATCGGCATCACGGCGATGGCGAGCGTAGTGGCGTATTTCGGTCGTGGCGAGGTGCTGCCGGCCGTGACGGCGGCCTCGGTGCTGGGCGTGATCGCCGGCTCGGGAGCCGGATTCTGGCTCGCCGCACGGACGCACGCCGAAGTGCTGCGCCGGTGGTTCGCCGTGGCCATGGTCCTGATCGGGACACAGATGATCTGGAAGGTCCTGCATTGACGCGGACGTCCATTGCGCTGCGCGCCTGGCTGTATCTGAGCTGCGCCCTGATGGTCTGCGGACTGGTGGCGCAGTCGGACGGATTGCTGCGCGCGGGGCTCATGGCGTTGACGGCAATGCCGCTCGCGCTGCTCGTGGTTGTGACGGTTTCTTTCGTTCGCGAACGTGACGGCACTTTTGCGACAATTTCGATGGGTGTACTCTTGCTCCTGGTGTTGAGCCTGACCTTTGCATCGCGGTAGGAGGAGATTTCGTTGAACCCCACGCTCGAATCGATGCTCCGCTTCGTCAACCTGACCACAGCCGGCCTGCTGGCCGGTTCGCTCGGCTTCGGCGAGGTGGCACTGGTCCCCGGCTGGAAGCAGGAGCTTCCGCGCGAGAAAATGAAGCCGTTCGACGCCATCAAGACGGCGAACTACTTCAACGCCATCGGCCCGGTCGCCCTCGGAACCGCGGTGACGCTCGCCGTCGCCGGCCGTGGCAGGAACCCGGTCAAACGGATCCTCGACTCCGCCGCCGCCATCGGCCTGGTGGGCGTGCTCGCCACGACCGTCATGGTCACGGTGCCGATCAACCGCGAGCTCGAGGAACAACCCGCCACCGACTACCCGAGCGACCGCTCCCAGAGCCTCGCGAGGAACTGGAGCCGCGCACATGCCGTGCGCACGACGCTCGGCGTGGGAGCGTTCATCTGCACGGTGGGAGCGTCACTGACCAGCCGCCGCAGGCGGCGCGCCCGGCCGAAGGCCTGATTT
>DASWMP010000033.1:0-1549 GCA_036399695.1 Thermoanaerobaculia bacterium
ATACGGTGGCTTTCGAAAGCAGGAAAGTAACAATCGAAAGCAATACGGTGGCTTTCGAAAGCAGGAAAGTAGCTTTGTCGTCTACCGGTACAAAAGTCTGGCCGGCGGCGGGTCGTAATCGAACGATCCGAGGAGCAGCCAGCGGCGCGCTTCCTTCTCCCGCCCTTTGCGCGCCACCAGCGGCGTCGTGTAGTGCCAGAACGGCAGGCGGTAGATGGCCACGCCGCTCGTGCCGCCGACGTCGTGGCTCTGGGAGAGGAAGCCGCGCTCCTCGTACACCAGCCATTGCGAGGCGACGGCGTCGTTGCTGAACATGATGTGCAGGTCGATGAAGCCGTTCTTCGCTTCCTCGCGCGTGGGGTGATGGTCGTTGTGCGGACCGCTGTAGTCCCCCGGCTCGTAGCAGATGACCTGGCGTCCCCAGTGGCTGCCGTTGAGCGGCGCGCCGGCCAGCCCCTCGGCGAACTGGAAGAACGACCGCGACGTCATCATCTGCGCCAGCCCGATCTCCCGCATCACGCCGAGAGCCTGGGAGCGTGGTGAATTAAAAGTGGCGGTCTTGACGCGCACCGTCTTGCGCAGCGACTCGGAGTAGTTCTCGGTCATGCCCGTCAGCGCTTCTCGCGGGATGGGGGTGTGCATCCGCCGCAGCACCGGGTAGACCGCTTCGTCAAGGAGCTTCATCGACGCGCGGGCCATGTCGTCGTCGATCAGATCGTGGAGCAGGGCGATGGGCGTCTTTCCTCGGGTGTGCAGGGCGGGGATCGGTTTCGGACTGGTAATCATCCGCCGCCCGCGCCGGTTCAGGAGGTCGCTGAATTCGTGAGGGAAAGCGAGCACGACGGAATTGTAGCCGGGCGCGTGCGTGGAGGGTTAGGCTGAGGGGATGAAGATCGTCGCCATCAACGGCAGTCTGCGCAATCCGTCCACCCCCTCCGCGAATGCCGCGCTGATGCGGGCCGCGGCGCGCGTGGCCCCCGAAGGGGTGGAGGTTGTGTTGTACGGCGGCCTCGGCGAACTGCCGCCGTTCAATCCGGACCTGGACGCGGAAGGCTCCACGCCGCCGCCCGCCGTGGCCGAACTTCGCCAACTGCTGATCGGCGCCGACGCGGTCCTCATCTCCTCACCCGAATACGCGCACGGCGTCCCCGGCGCGCTCAAGAACCTGCTGGATTGGCTCGTGTCCGTGGGAGAGCTGGTGGACAAGCGCGTGGCGCTGGTGAACGCGGCCCGTGTGGGTGGCCAGTATGCGCAGGCCGCGCTGCTGGAGATCCTGCGCACGATGAACTGGCACATCGTCCCCGAGGCCACGCTGACCGAGCCGTTCGTCACGGAGAAAATCGTCGGCGAGCTGACGGAGGAAGCGGCATTGGAGAAGCTGCGGGAGGCGCTGGCGGCGCTGGTGGGGTAAATTTTTCGCGCACATCGACGCGTAGTTTGGAGTGCGGCAGCGACGCCTCATCAACTGCCGCTTTCCCATAGCGGAAGCGTCGAGCTTCCGCCTCTTCCCCGGTGCACCACGCGGGCCGCAGCTCGCCGCTGCGGCTAT
>DASWMP010000034.1:0-21132 GCA_036399695.1 Thermoanaerobaculia bacterium
TCCCTTCGAGGAGCCGGGCGCCTGCGGCGCCGACAGACAAGAGTGTCTGTCCTACATTGAAACATCCGGCGAGAACTGAATGTAGGACAGACACTCCTGTCTGTCCGCGCCCGCAGGCGCCGTTTTGAGACACCCTCCGAAGCTGCCGCTTTTGTACGCGTTCTTCGCCAACCGGCGAAGACTGCAGCAGTGCCGATCGTCCACCGATGGAATTGCGTCCACTGGTGCCGCCTCAGCCCCCTACTTCAACTGATCGGCGACGCCGAACGTCCCCGGGGGCGGGGTGAGGTAGCCGTGCAGGGCGTTGTAGATCAGATGGGCGTCGCCGCAACTGATCAGGTGCATGTGATCGGGGTAGCGGTCGATGAGGCCTTGCAGGTGGCGAGCGATGACCGGGTGGATGCCTGTCCTCAACTGCATGGCGGCGCGCTGGTAGTTGCGCAGAAACGTCCCGAAGTTCGGAAGGGCGCTCAGCGGCACGGGATCGGAGTTCTGGGCTCGGGCAATATCCCAGTACTGCATCGCCTGCACGCCCTCGGCGCGAAGCTGTCCCTGGCCGTGCACGGCCCACATGTCCTTCGTCAGGTAGTTGATGTCGCCGCGATTCGGCGCGATGCCGGTCAGCACGTCCGCGAGCATCTCGTTGACGGCTTCGAGGACACGCTGGATGGTCTTGAACACCTCCGGCTCCCAGCCGAAGACTTTGCCGTTGCGGTAGACGTCGGCCAGCACGGCCGGTACGGCGTCCGGCCTGACGGCATCGGCGAATCGCTCCACGTGACAGCAGACCTTATTGATGGCCACGACCTCGCGGAAGAAGGCGGGCCAGTGGCCGCGCATGGTCCATCCGAAGGAAGGATGGGCATGCCCGTCGCCCGTCATGAAGAGCATGGGTGTGTACTCGTCACCGAATTGATCCGCGGCCGCGGCCAGTTCGACGCCGGGATCGGTGCCGCTCGTGAGAACGCCTGGACTGACCCACCATTTGCCGACTTTCATTGCGCGTCAGTTTATCCCGGCGATCATCGCGCGTTGCCGGCGAGAGCTCGCCTTCGGGGCGGTGGCACTGCGGTATGAGCCGAAAAGGTAGCGATCGGGTGTGGTCGCCATATTGACGCCTTGACGTCCATACCTGCCGCAGTCTTTAATGTGCACACGGGTTCAATCGATGGCGGAGGTGGCATGCGGTGGCCGTTCCTGTTCCTGCTTGTGCTCGCGCTTTTATCGTTCACTACGTCGGCGTGGAGCGCCGTATCGGTATCGCGGTGCGGTCCGGCAAACGAATGTGTCTGCATAACCTGGATCAGCGGCTCTTCCGCGACATCGGAAGTCCGCTGCCCCGCGTTGACGCCTGATCCTCCACCGGGTGGTGAGGTCGGCTCCACGTTCGGCGGCAGCGGAACCCCGGTTGCGGCAGCGGCGCCACACCCCGGAAATCCGCTGGACCAGGCAACACAGCTTGCACTCAATTCCGGGATCGACCTCGCAGACGTGAAGCTCATGGGAGAATTCGATCCGGACCTGCGGCGGTATGTTTCCAACGAATGCACCGAGTTGTTTCTCGAGTCTCCCCTCGGCAGATCAGGCCGCTCGCTGTTGAATGGATACGTCGCGTTCCGCTCGGGAACCGGGGTGCGCGACTCGGCGGGTGCGGTTCCCTGCAACGGCTCTGCCGCCGCATGGACGAACTGTTGCAGTCACTCCCCTTACATCTTCATCTGCGACAGCCGTTTCAATGAGATGTCGCGAACGCAGCGTGCCCTGGTCATCATTCACGAGCTGCTCCATGTTGGAGGTCAGCGCGAGGACAAGAACACGACTGTCGGAGCCGGCGATCCCCCGAATTCTCCACAGATCAGCGATGCGGTTGCCAAGTCATGCAGTTGAATGGACACTAGAGAGAGCCCATGATCAAGCATCGCGCTGTATCTCTACTGCTTTGTTCCGCCTTGATCTCAGCGCCTGCAAAAGGTGAGGAATCGCCGGCGGCGCGCTGCAGGATGGCTGTCGAAGAAAATGACCGCCTCCGTGACGTCGAGGGAGACCGGGTTCAGCACGAGAAGTTCAAGCGTGCCGTCCAGCAGACGTACGAGCTCTGTCGTGCGTCCGCTGTGCCGACACAACTCAAGGTCGAGGCGTATCGGATGTGGGCCATTTCCGAGCCGGACCGGAAGAAGGCGATCCGCGGGCTGATCGATGGGATTGCGGAGATCGACCAGCGCCACGGCGAAGACAGTCCCGAGTCGTTACCTCTGCGGCTCCACCTCGGGCTCGTCGTCGCGGCAGAGAGTCGAGAGGAAGGAACCGCCATCCTCGACCGAGCGCTGACGATTCAGCGCAAGCACTACGGCGCCGTGTCCGAGCAGGTCGCCGACGGCTACATGCATCTCGCGGTCGTCGCGCAGGTGGCGGAGGACTTCACGCTCGCCGAGCACCACTACCGCTCCGCGATCGACATCGCCCGCAAAGCCTGCGGGCCGGAGTGCCGCACGCTGTCGACCGCGATTCATGCGTTGGCAAACATCGTCAAACGCGATCCCCGCCGCGCCGGGGAAGTCGAAGCTCTCATGCGCGAGTGGGAAGAGGCCATCCCCAAACAGCCTCGCCGCAAACGTGACGAGCATCCGTAAGTAGTGTGACGTGGCCAAGACGTGCGCGATTTCGCCGCGGAGTTGCGCGCGCAACGAAGCTCGTGCGTCGAAAGAGAACGCGCGCCTGGAGTTCGGCCGTGACTGGTTCGACCGCTTCCTCTACACCGCTCCCGCCCGATCACTGACGGTCATCTCTCCGGATGAAACGGCAGCCGAGCACCGCCGAGTCGGCGGCGGCTGCCGTTAAGGAAACGCTGCCCGAGCTCCGAAGGCCTGAGTGGCGACCTCTCACGACAGTGATCTCGGAGTGCGGTGGCGGCGAGCCACCGCTCTTCTACACGTGTACCAGAGCGGTGGCGTTCGCCACCGCACTCGAGATCGAGAACCCGAAGCACGCGCACGCGAATCCGTTGCCGTCTAAACTGCGAAGGCCTGGCCCCTACCGGCCGACACTCCCTCGGAAAAGAAAGGTCTGACCCCGGCTCTCGCCACCACGAGGTGAATGACGACAGGTCCTGGTATTGGCGGCACGGCATCAACAAGAACGGCTCCACGGACTCCGGTGTCATCCAGTTCGATCCAGCTTTGAGGGGTTCTGTCGCCCGCTAACGCGGGCTCGTTCGGGGGCACGTACCAACCTCCGGCTGAAGCCGGAGGCTATTTCCTCGAGCCGCCTGACGGCGGCAGATTTGCCCGCACGCTGCACACGCGCATCTGATGCCCGCGTAGCGGGCTTCAGAAAATTGCCACCGGCTTCAGCCGGTGGAATGGGTCGATCATTCGTCGAGCCCGCGCGGCGGGCAACATGCACCCGTTCTATTTCCTCTGGCGCGGCGCGACACACCGTCACTCGCTCGAGACAAACAGCTCCATGAACCCAAATGCCGATTTGCGCCTGCGCAGCGCCAACCGGCTACCGATTACGCCGGTTGTATCCGTCTTTCCGGCCGCGATCGCGGTCCGCGTTTTCACTCTTCTTAGGGTAATAACCAGGACCGAGCCCGAACGCGTCAGCCGTCCGGGTAACGATATCCATGTTGTCCCATTTTCGCCGCGTCTCTGATCCTTCCTTGACACCTTTGTAGTAGTCACCATCACTACACTTTTGGCACATATAGTCCTTTCTGCGTCCGCGCAGGCGCTGAAGCAAAAATGCAATTTCCGTGCGGCCTCTGGCGTCCGTCGGGGAGTACTAGCGGGGAGCGGGCCGGCCCACTTTTCGCGGTCAGAGCGTTGCTCCGCGGCATTACACCGACGCGCTCTCCATCACCTCGACCAGAAGCAGAAGGGAAAGTTCCGCGCCGGCGGCAGTTTGCGGCCTGCCGTGACCTGTGAACAAAGAAGGTCTGACCCTCCTGCTCTCACCTCTGCCCTATATCAGAGCATCGTACTCAATTGTGGGACAGACACTCCTGTCTGTCCGGCGCACCAGTGGCTCTCACAGCGACGCCATAGCGCTCACCCGGCGAGCCGCCGCTCTGCGAAGCTCTGCCCCTGCGGACGCTCCCGAAGGAGCGGAGAAAGAAGGTCTGACCGCGAGGCGAAGGCTGAGGGGGAGGGGGAGGAGGCGTCGCTGGACTTTCCCGGTTTTGCGCCCGACAAAAAAGCGGGCGCGCCCGGCTGGACGCGCCCGCTCATCACTACAGACTATGCGCTCTGCCTACGCCACCTGCTTGCCGTCAGCCTGAGCCGCGGCCGCCTTCGCCGCCTTCCTCGCGGCGCGACGCGCGCGGACCTCGGCGGTCGGGACCTTGCCCAGCAAGCGGCGCATGTCCGCCACGTGCGGCAACAGTTCGGCGTTGCTGGGCTTCTTCGCCAGACGCTGCGCGAACGCGTAGATCGTCAGCGCCTGGTCGCCGGCCTTGTGGCGCGCGGCAATGACGCTGTGACGGATGAAGTGCGCGAACGCCTCCAGCTCGTCGGCCAGCGGCGCGTACGCGATGGCGTAGCTCATCAGGTCGCGCATCTCCGCCACCGGAATGGCCTCGGCGCTGGTCAGCGAACTCTGGTTCGCCAGGGCCACGGCCGCCAGCTCGATGAACGCCGGCGGCAGCGAAGCCGCGGGAACGAGCCGGCGCGTCGCCTTCGGCGAATCCGGTACGACGAGGCGCGGGACCAGTGTGCGCATGTTGCGCAGCTCCTGCAGACGCGCCTGAACGTCCTCGTTGTAAGACTGCACGGCCGGGGGGTCCACGGGGATGGCGGAGACGGCCTGGTCCACGGACGGGTCGACGGACGGAACGATGGTGGCGTCGACGATGACGTCGACGGAGGTTTTCTTGTTGCTCATGAGAGCTCCTTTTTTTTTTCGAATGCCGGTGATTAGAGAAGGCAGTCGAAAAAAGGAGGAGCACGCCCCTGCGAAGTACGCCGAGGAACGCTGACGGCGGCAGGGCGCGGAGCCCTTCGCCGCCTTTGGAGCACGACGGAAATGCGATCGCTCACCCGCGGCTGACGGGCGACGAGGAAGGCACGAATGAATGTGGGACGCGGCGCCAGGATGATGCGCGGACGGCGATCGCGGTCGCGCTCCGCGACGAGCACGCCCGAGCGGAGCCCCTCGAGCACGTTCTCGTGGAACGTGAAGATCGTCCCCGCCGCCGAGGCGACCGAGAGGTTCATGGCCAGCCAGCGCTGCGTTTCAGCGAGGAGCAGTGCCGGCGCATCAGCCGCCGTCTCGGGCTCGCGCTGGAGGCAGGCCGTCGTCGCGGCGAGCTCCCGCGCCGCATAGGCCAGCCGCGCCGAAGCAAGGGCCAGACGCCCCTCGGCATGCTCGAGCCGGCGCGAGCTGTCGACCGGACGCCGCGTCAGAATACGTCCCGAACGAGTCGCCGAGGCGACGCTGGCATTGAGCAGCCGCACCGAGGCGTCGAGCGCCCGCTGCACCCGCCGAAACGGACGCACCCATTCCGGCCGCCGCTCGCCCTCAGGGCGGCGCCGTCCCCGGCAATTGCCGGTAGCGCCCTTCGGCGCTGTTGAATGGTGCGTTTTTGTCATGCCCTACAAGCTGGGCTCGGTTTCTCTTTTTGTCAATACCGGACGCCACATCGGATCCCGTGGATCAGACAAAACTGACATTTAAGGCGTTCCCGTGCCCGCGCTCGACCGTCGGGAGGTGCCGCCACGCCCCCCGCCCTCAGCCTGCTCGCGTCAGAAGCGACGACTTCGCTTCCGAGAAGCGAAAGTTTCGCTTGCAGCTCAGTCGTTTGATCAGCCAGAAGCGAGAATCTCGCTTCCCGCTCAGTCGTTTGATCGGCCAGAAGCGAAACTCTCGCTTCCAGCTCAGTCGTTTGATCGGCCAGAAGCGAAACTCTCGCTTCCAGCTCAGTCGTTCGATCGGCCAGAAGCGAAACTCTCGCTTGCTGCTCAGTCGATCGGTCAGCCAGAAGCGAAAATCTCGCTTGCTGCGTCCCACCCTGCCGCCGGCTCTTCTTCTTGACGACACCCGACCCTTGCTTCAATCTTTCCTGAAGTCGTCTCGTCAAGTGCGGAGGTATGCAGCATGCGAATGGTGGCCATCGTGGTCGGTTTCGCGCTGGCGATCCAGACGAATGCCGGCCTGAAGGACGGTGGCCGACCGGCGGCCGGCCACAATCCGCCTAAGGCGCTCTGGCAGCGGACGGACGAGGAGCGTCTCGGGGAGCGCTTCGATCCACGGTCGATGCGCGAGCGGCGGGCCAGGGAAGCGACCGAGCCGTTCGGCGTCAGCCGTTCAGCCGGCGCCGGGAACGACGATGGATCGAACGTGATCGTCGGGGCGCGGAATCCCGAGCTGCTCCTGCCGTGGGAGCTCTTCAATCACCTGATGAACACGACGAATCTGCCGGAGCCCGAGCACCGCGACGGCTGGCCGCGCATCTACGCCGAACGGGCAGCCGGTCTCGACCTGCCTTCCGATTTCTGGCAACGCCTGGATCGGGTGACGGCCGCCTATCGCACGCTCATCGCCTCCCGATGGGCAGCGGAGGCGCTGCTGAACAACGATGATCGCGCGGACGACGCCGCCGCGAGGATGCGCCTGCAGGAGGTCGACCAAGCGATGTGCGCCGAAAGGGCGCATGCGCTGGAGAACGCGCGCCTCGAGTTCGGTCGCGACTGGTTCGACCGCTTCCTCTACACCGCCCCCGCCAAATCCCTCACCGTCATCTCTTCAGATGAAACCCCTGCCGATCACCGCCGGATCAGCGGAGGCTGCCGTTAAGAAACGGCGGCCCTGCTGCCGAAGCTGGTACCGACGAGCGACCGCGATGCAAGAACTGCCCTGATTACGCGGCCGCAGTAACCCCTACTCACGATTGATAACGGCGGCCACGGTTCCGGGCTAGTGGCACGTCACGGGCGGGCGGAGGCGGCGGCTCGTCCGCCGCCGCTGTGTGAAAGCGGCAGCTGCCGCTGCCGCAGTCCAAACTCGGCGTGAGGCCATGTGTGTTGCGGACCGCGATGGTAATTTCAGCCCGATCCGGCGCAGAGCCATTCTCAGAAGTCGTCGTAGACCTGCAGCGCGTCGATCTTCATGCTGGAGACAGTTTTGACGAAGGCTCGGTCGAAACGCTCTTCGAACCAGGAGGCGGAGCACCAGCGATAGCCCGTAGCCCTGCGTACGATGCCGTGGTGGACGGCGTTCTCCTGGACGTAGCGCAGGCGGGCGAGCCAGGAACGTTCGTACGTCAGTTGTGTATCGCGGAACTGGAACCATACTTTGCGGCCGGGCGTGCGGTCCTGCTCGTTGAGGTCGAGCGCCGATTTCGTGTGCAGCCGCGTCAGCATGCGCTCGAGCCGGGAGCCGTCGTCAGTGGCGGCGACGAGGTGGTAGTGGTTCGTGAGGACGCACCACGACTGCAGGCGGCAGTCTTCTTCGCGCGCTACGGTGAACAGGAGCGCCTGGAACTGATCGCGCGAGGCGGGTGACGCGAGCCATGGCTGCTTTTTGTACGTGCCGGCGGTGACGAAGTAGACGCCGGCGTCGCCGAAGCGATGAGGTGGTGCATGCGGCCAGTCGAACATCGCATCGATTCTCCCTCGGTGGACAGGAGAGGGCGAGAAATCTACAGAGAGTAGGGCTTGGTGGGACGGCGCCGCGTCACGATACGGCTCCTCATCGAACGAGCCACACGCGGTAGTTTGGACTGCGGCAGCGGAAGCTGCCGCTTTGGTACACGCCCAGGAGGCTGGTGCGACAGGCAATCTGCGAGGCAGCATCGCTTCTTCTCACCGTCGCTGGTCCGCCTCGGGCGCAGGCGGCGGCTCGCCCGCCGCTGCTGTGGGAAAGCGGCAGCTTCCGCTGCCGCACTCCAAACTCGGCGGACGGCCGTGTGGGATTCGGAGCGGCGGCGGGCAGTCGGCATGGCGATCCCGTTCGCTTTCGGCTCGGCCCTTCGCGGTAGTTTGGACTGCGGCAGCGGAAGCTGCCGCTTTTGTACAGATTCAGCGAGGAGTTGGGCGAGGGCTGACAGCCGCGTGGAGGCCCGGTGAAGGTGAGGCGGCTAATACTCGTCGTCCGGGAGTAGGTGCTGTTGAGATCCATTTAGTGAGGGCGGCGGAGAAGCGGGGCCGGCGTCTAATCGGGATAACTCCACCTCCACCGTCGTTTCGCCGGTTCAGGCTTCACTCTGGCTGCTGGTGAACGGGATGACCCTCTTTCGCACACGACCCGTGTCAATGGTTCTGGACCGTGGCCACTGTGGAAATGGAGGACAGATGGCCCGAATCAGCCCTTGGCACTCATCGAGAGAATCCGACCGGAAGGTCTATCACGACAGCGATAAATGCACGGAAGGCAACAACATCGAAGCCAAGTACCGGAAAGCCGGCACCGACGGGCGGCCGCGATGCAAGAACTGCCCTGATTAGTCGGCCGCGGTAAAACCCACTCACGATTTAATGACAGCGGCCACGGTCCCGGGCTTCATGGTCGGCCGAAGGCGGCGGCTCGCCCGCCGCCGCTGAGGGAAAGCGGCAGCTTCCGCTGCCGCACTCCAAACTCTGCGGACGGCCGTGTGGGATTCGGGGCGGCGGCGGGCAGTCGGCATGGCCATCCCGTTCGCGATCGGCTCGGCCCTTCGCGGTAGTTTGGACTGCGGCAGCGGAAGCTGCCGCTTTTGTACAGGCCCAGCGACGCTGCTGCGGGCGCCGCTCGTCCGAGGTCGCTACTCGCCCTCCTCCGGACGGTAGGTGGAGGTGAAGATCCACTTGGCGAGGGCCCCGGAGAAGCCGGGGACGGCTGTTTCGAGGCTTGGGAGCTCTTTCACGGACAGCGGCGAGACGAGGTACCACTCGATGACGTCGTTGAGGGTGACGACTTCGTCGGGCGTCGCCCCTTCGTTCGTGACCTCCACGCGGTGCTGGAGGGCTCGCACCACGAACTCGGGCAACTCCACCGCCACCGTCGTCCGCCGGTTCAGAGCTTCACTCTGGCTGCTGGCTAGCGTAGCGACGTTCGACATCGGCAGATCTCCTTCCCTGCTTCATCATCAAGACGCCCACAGGATACTGGGTGGCCTGATTCACAGTCAAGTGTGAGACTACGAGAGCATGGCCGCATCGGCGCTGGAGCTTCTCGGCAGGAAGATTCGCGAACGCCGCCTGGAGAAGGGGCTGACGCAGGAACGGCTCGCCGAGCTTTGCGAGATGCACCACAACCACATTTCATCGGTTGAGCGCGGGCTGACGAATCCTACGTTCCTCGCCCTGCTGCGTATAGCCCGTTCGCTCGACACTTCGGTGCAGCAACTGCTCGAGGACTTCACGCCGGCAACGGTACGACGGCTTTCTTTATAGAGGCCGACCTGCGAGACGCCCCCACCGGAGTCAGTGCGCCCGTCCGCTCGCGGCGAAGACAGCGAAGTGCTTTGCCGCTATTCGGCCCGAAACAACGACTCTTGAGTGGGATTCAACGCGCGGCTAGTGGGCAGATAGGACTGAAATGGATGGGACGGTTCTTCTGGGCGCGACATCTCGACCAAACCCATACCAATTAATCTGACAAGAGACAGCTGAATCGACGGTTTCGATCGACGCAGTAGCGCGGCCAGATGGCGAGTCGAATACGACTCAAAGCGAATCAGGTCAAGCACTACAGCGTCCACGGCAGACGCTGCTGTGGGCTTTGGTAACTTCGCTACTACTTCGCGGAGACCCAAAGGAAGGCCACGCAGCAGAGCTTCGCGGTCTACCGGCCGAAGATGCGATCGTACCGCCACCCTTGTCAGGACAGGGCGTTCAAAGGCAGGACCAGGAACATACTGACGTGTCGCCCCTCCACCGACCAACTCTACAAAGCCATGCTCCCGAAGAATCTTCATCTGAGCAGTCGCCGTCGCACTGTCAACATGATTTAGCCGGCGGTACTCCGCATTGCTAATTACACCGTTACGGCGGAGTAAAACGAGAGCCTTCTGTTGCTCCTCGAGTAGGCCGTACGATTTAAACCGCCCAAGCCACGCAAGATCCTCCGAATTTAGAAACGCTTGTAGCCGGAATACCGCAATGAACTCGTCGCGCGCCCGGTCCGACTGAAACGCTGGCGGTACAACGCCGGCCTTTTCAAGTGATGCACGCATGGCCCGAATACCTGACCCCTTGTTTTCTGCCAAGCGTGTGTCGTGCAGAATCATCGCGATCTTCTCATTGCGATTCAGGGATCCGGGCTCACCTAGCCGCTCATCGGGCACCAGAGACGCACCAGGATTTCGCAGTTCTATTCTATCGGCGTATCGGATAATTTGGATGGGTTGCCGCGTGCGATACGATCGGTGCATCACAGCGTTTACGACGGCCTCGCGAATCGCTAATGTCGGCAGAAGTGGCAACTCGTCACGCTCTATGGCATTACCGTGTATTCTCGTAGCTTTAGGGATATCGGCCAAAACGTTCTGTACTACACGCGGTATGGCCATAAGAAGGGGCTCCAACAGCTCGATCGTATCACCCCGCTCTTCAGGGTCATCGATCCACTGCGTTCCCGGCATTCGAATGTAGTCAATGCGGAACAGTGGCGCGACACGCCGAAGCGCCGCATATCTCCCGAATGCGACCAGCCCAGCGACCGTCGGTACAAGATCACCCTTCGAAAGCTTCGCGGCGCCGATAGCGCGGGCCAGTTCTCGATCGTCATACTGGAGCTCGGGCGCGTCTGAATTGAGTTGGGCGCGGAGGCGGCGATACGCGGCGAATGCCGCTGGATCAAGGTCATCGAATGATGTGTCGTCGACGAGCGTGCCATCGTACGTACCGACACCATGGTGAAAAAGGATCGCCAGATCCTCATCAGTGCAACGAACATCGTGCCCCGAGATTCGGCGGTATGCGCCCCGTGGCAAGCCAGACTTTCGGAGATATATCGGTTTAGCGTTCTCCTGAGCTTCTTTGACAAATGCGATTACGACCGGGAGACCAGTTGCCGGATCGATTACAGTCTCAATATCCGGCCGAACTGGTCGATTCAACATTTCATTCGAGCAATTCGAAACAAAATCATTCGTGAGCCGGTCCGGCTCGCGCACTCCCGTTACAACGTATCTGGGGCCTTCAGCGTCATTCGTGCCCCGGCTGACACCGAATACGATGTACCCGCCACCACGACGGGGCTCGTTTGAAAACGCTGAAACGGTCTCCATCGCTGAGACACCTGCACTCGACCCCGCCTTAGCTTCGATCTCCACAGTTTCGTCAGTCTCAGTAAGGCGGAGAAGCAGGTCTTCAAGAGAGTAGTCCACAGCGCTATTTTAGCCCTGATGCCGAGCGAACACATAGTGCGCTGTGCTCAGGCACAGGCCTCTGCCCGGTCGACCAAAAGCCACAATGGGGAATCGCCGGGCGCTGTCGCACTTTCGGTGGTGGATTTCTATCCTACGCGGCGTGCCGAAGGTGTAAGGCCGGTCTGGCGCGTCAGCGCAACTGGTCAGGGCGGCGAATCACAACGGGAGCGGCAAAGCCGCTCCCGTCGTGTCGCGCTACGAGCAACCGCTCGTGCTGCCGCAGTTGAGGCATTTGTAGCAGGCGCCGTTGCGGACCATGATGCTGCCGCAGTCGCTGCAGCTCGGGGCGTCCTGCTGGTAGCGGAACGTTGCCGTTCCTTTGGTGTTGGGGCCGTCGGCGTCCTTGGGGATGGCGATGAAGCCGATGGCCTGGGTCGAGGCGTTGGAGACGCTGTTGATGAAGGCGGTGTCGTCCTTGGTCAGCGGGGCGACGTTGCTGGAGGCGACGGGTTTGGCCGGGGACGTCGGGGCCATGGACGGGGCGGACGTGCCCATGGTCTGGGGGTCGTCGCGGAGGATGACGCCGGCTTCGGCCTGGTGGTCGCGGTCGAGGAACTTGGTCGCGAGCCACTTGAAGATGTAATCCATGATGGACTTGGCCATCGGGATCTCGGGGTTCTTGGTGAAGCCGCTCGGCTCGAAGCGGGTGTGGGTGAACTTGTCCACCAGGAGCTGCAGGGGGACGCCGTGCTGGAGGGCGAGCGAGGTCATGGTGGCGAAGCTGTCCATGAGGCCGGAGATGGTCGAGCCTTCCTTGGCCATCGTGACGAAGATCTCGCCCGGGGTGCCGTCCTCGTACTTGCCGACGGTGATGTAGCCCTCGTGGCCTCCGATGGAGAACTTGTGGGTGATGGACTCGCGCTCGTCGGGGAGCTTGCGGCGGGTGGCGGCGGCGCTGACGCCGAGCTGCTCGAGCTGCTGCTTCTCCTTACCCGTTGAAAGGGGCTGGGAGCGTTTGCAGCCGTCGCGGTAGATGGCCACGGCTTTGAGGCCCATCTTCCAGGCTTCGTAGTAGGCCTGCTCGATCTCGTCGACCGTGGCGGCGTTGGGCATGTTGATGGTCTTGGAGATGGCGCCGCTGATGAACGGCTGGACGGCGCTCATCATCTTGAGGTGCCCCATGTAGTGGATGGAGCGGGTGCCGTTGGCCGGCTTGAAGGCGCAATCGAAGACGGTGAGGTGGGCGTCGACGACGTGCGGGGCGCCTTCGATGGTGTCGTTCTCGTTGATGTATTCGACGATCTCGCGCACCTGCTTCTCGTCGTAGCCGAGGCGCTTGAGGGCGACGGGGACGGTCTGGTTGACGATCTTGAGCATGCCGCCGCCGACGAGCTTCTTGTACTTGACGAGGGCGATGTCGGGCTCGATGCCGGTGGTGTCGCAATCCATCATGAAGGCGATGGTTCCGGTGGGGGCGAGGACGGAGATCTGGGCGTTGCGGTAGCCGTGCTGCTGGCCGAGGGCGTAGGCCTCGTCCCAGACCTTGCAGGCGGCGTCGGCGAGATCGAGCGGGAGCGCGCGGTTCTTGATGCCGTAGGCGGCGCGGCGGTGCTTGTCGATGACGCGGAGGAAGGGCTCCTCGTTCTCTTTATAGCCGGCGAAGGGGCCGACCCGCTCGGCGATGCGCGCGGACTGGGCGTAGGACTCGCCGGAGAGAATCGAGGTGATGGCGGCGGCGTATTCGCGTCCTTCTTCGGAGTCGTAGGGGACGCCGCGGGCCATGAGGAGGGCGCCGAGGTTGGCGTAGCCGATGCCGAGGGGACGGAAGGCATGCGAGTTCTTCTCGATCGCCGGCGTCGGGTAGGAGGCGAAGTCGACGACGATCTCCTGCGCGGTGATGACGATGCGCAGGGCGGCGCGGTAGGCCTCGACGTCGAAGGCGCCGGTCGTGCCGTTGTAGAACTTCATGAGGTTCAGCGAGGCGAGGTTGCACGCGGAGTCATCGAGGAACATGTACTCCGAGCAGGGGTTGGAGGCGTTGATGCGGGCGGTGTTGGGGCACGGGTGCCAGTCGTTGATGGTGGTGTCGAACTGCATGCCCGGATCGCCGCAGACCCAGGCGGATTCGGCCATGCGGCGCATCATCTTGCGTGCCTTGTAGGTCTCCATCGGACGGCGCGGCTGCGTCACGCTGTAGGTGGTCCAGTCGGCGTCCTTCTCGTACGCCTGCATGAACTCGTCGGTGACGCGGACGGAGTGGTTGGCGTTCTGGAAGTGGACGGAGTCGTAGGCGCCGCCGGGGGCATTGAAGGCGCCGTCGTAGCCGGCCTCGATGAGAGCCCAGGCCTTCCTCTCCTCGGTCTCTTTGGACTCGATGAAGTCGAAGACGTCCGGATGGTCGGCGTTGAGGATGACCATCTTGGCGGCGCGGCGGGTCTTACCGCCGGACTTGATGACGCCGGCGAAGGCGTCGTAGCCGCGCATGAAGGAGACGGGACCGGAGGCGGTGCCGCCGCCGGCGAGGAGCTCGCGGGAGGAGCGGATGTTGGAGAGGTTCGAGCCGGTGCCGGAGCCGTACTTGAAGAGCATCCCCTCGGTCTTGGCGAGGCCGAGGATGGAGTCCATGGTGTCCTGGACGGCGTTGATGAAGCAGGCGGAGCACTGCGGCTTCGGCTCGATCCCGACGTTGAACCAGACGGGGGAGTTGAAGGCGGCCATCTGGTAGAGAAGGATGTGGGTGAGCTCGTCGCGGAAGGTATCGCCGTCGGCTTCGGTGGCGAAGTAGCCGCCTTCGCGTCCCCACTGGGTGATGGTGCGGACGACGCGGCCGATGAGCTGGCGCACCGAGGTCTCGCGCTCCGGCGTGCCGAGGTGGCCGCGGAAGTACTTGGAAACGACGACGTTCGTGGCCATCTGGGACCAGAACTTGGGCATGTCGACGTCTTTCTGTTCGAAGACGACGCCGCCGCTTTCGCTGGAGATGCCGGCGGAGCGGGTTTCCCATTCGCAGGTGTCGTAGACGTCGACACCAGGCTTGGTGAAGTAGCGGTCGATCTCGATCCCGCCCGCCTTGGTGTCTTTGCGTGCGGCCTTACCGTTGTTCTTCGAGGCGGACGTGCGTGGGCGGACCGAGTAATCGATGGACGTCATGTTCAACTCTCCCCTTCTCAAAAACAATTTTCGTGGAGGAGGAAGTTCGAACGGCAGGAACGTGACGACGGTCCTGCGAAGCCGGGCCAGTAAGTGCGTCCGGCGTGATCTTTTCGAGCTTCGTCCCCCGACCTTCCCCTACACCTCGAGAGACAACTTCAGCGTGATGCCCAGCGGGATAACGCCGAGGGTCTGACGGTCTGTGGGACCGTCGACCGGACCTTCACTGTGACCTGATATTCGCGTATCTGGAGCGACACGGAATGGATTGGCGGACGGCCGGCAGCACGGGTCTGATCCTTCAGTTCCTTCATACATCCCCCTCACATCACCGAGTTGTATGTCGAGGAGGTCACGATACGCCGAGAGCATGTACGCGTCAACAACATCTTGTGGTCGGGTGCGCTTCCCACCACAAGGGATAGTGTAAGCAATTTAGTGTCAATGAGTTATGAAGGACTCGTCAGTAGGGGAAACCCGGACCTTTCCGCTGCTTTTCAGCCGGTTTTCCTAGGGGTGTTTCACAGGTTATCCACAGGGTTTGCACAGGGTGAGAGACGCGTGAATCCGCAGGTTTTCTGGTGGTTTTCCTCGGGTTCTGCACAGGTTTTAGGTGGTGATATCCGATGAATGATTTCGTGGAGATTTTCAGCAGGATTTCCGAGCCTTTTGAGCAGACTCGGCCGCAAAGAAAATGGGCGGAAACAAGGCGGGAGCGCCTTGGATTGAGGATTGAGAATTGAGGATTGAGGATTGGGGGCTCCGGCGGTTGTGGAAAACGGGAGTGGTGGAGCGGCCGACCACTCTCTGTTGGGGTGTGAGGGGAGGTGCACACAAAATGTGGCACGTGGAACAGTGGGCTCGGGTGGCGGGGGCTCGGGTGGGGAGAGGCGAGGCGCGAGGTTCGGGACCCGAACGCAGAACGCAGAACGCAGAACGCAGAATGAAGAAAGGGAGAGCGGGTCGTTTCGACGTTCTGCGTTCTGCGTTCGGGTTGGCGGTCCCGCGCGAATACGCCATCCACGCGGCGCTCCGTTCTACACGAGGTACGCCGCTGCGAATCCTACCTGCGCGCACATCATCATCAGATACATGTGGCGCCAGCTTGGGTGGTTCTCCGTCGCGGTGAGGTCGTCGGGGTTTCTCACGATCAGGTAGACGGTGTAGGCGCCCCAGGTGGCCAGGGCGAATCCCAGGACGGTCAGAAAGGTGGGGTTGCCGGTGAGGATGTGGGCCGAGGCTCCGTAGGGGATGAGGAGCCAGGGGAAGATGAAGAAGGGGGCGATCATCCAGGCGGCGTTCTTGACGCCGTAGCGGATGGGGAGCGTGCGGCAGCCGCCGGCTTCGTCGCCTTGCATGTCGCTGAAGTCTTTCGTCGAGGCGGCGCCGAGAAGGAAGAGCATGAAGATCGATCCGATGAACCAGGGCTCGAGGTGCGACCAGCGGGCGACCATGCACCAGCCGGCGACTTTGAGCAGGCAGCCTCGGGGGATGGCGATCGTCACATTGGCGAGGATGGCGTGGCGCTTGGTGCGTCCGAGTGCGGGCGCGGAGTAGATGAAGGTGAAGAGCATCCCGGCGATGTAGATGAAGAAGCATTCGTGCGCGGGGATGGGGGCGAAGAGTTTCGCGCTCCAGGTGGTCCAGGGGTGCACGACGACGAGCCATGTGGGAATGATGGCCAGTGCGTAGGTGACCCAAGTGAAGATCCACGCCTGGTGGAGGGAGAGCTCGCCCGTAACGAGAGGCCGGCCCGGTTTGTTGATGCGGTCGATCTCCAGGTCGTAGATCTGGTTGATGGCGTTGGAGGCGGCGTTGAGGAACGAGGCGCAGAGTGAGCCGAGAGCAACAGTCAGGATGACGGTGAGATTGACGGCGCGGGTGGGGTCAGGGTTGTGCGCGGAGCCCCAGGCGCAGACGGCACCGGAGATGATGCCGAGGAGCGGGGGGAGGAGGGTGAAGGGTCGGGCGAGGGTGAGGTAGGCGCGCACGGGCGGGGAGTTTAGCGCGGGTGGAGGGAGGGGGGGCGGGAGGAGGGGCTTGAAGGCAGAACGCAGAACGCAGAACGCAGAATTTAGAGGCCGCTGCGGCGCGGGTCTTCATCATTCTGCGTTCATCATTCTGCGTTCTGCGTTCTGCCTTCTGCGTTCTGCGTTCCGGGCAAGTTGAATGTTCAATATTGAATGTGGGGCCCGATTTCACGCGGGGCCCGATTTCACGCGCCCCCTCCCCTCCCCCTCCCCGACATACCTATTGACCTGCGCTCTGGGCGCGCGTAGTTTTTTGTCTCCACACAATTCGGGTCAGAAGAAACTGGGGGTCTGGATGTCTCGCCTTTTCGTGCGTTGCTCCCTCGTGGTGGTCGGTGCCCTTCTTCTCCTCCTTGCTGCTCCTGCTCCCCTCTTCGCGCAGACGGTCACCGGGACGGTGAACGGGACGATCCTGGATCGCTCCGGCGCGGCGTTGCCGGGCGTCACGGTGACGCTGCGGAATGCGGAGACGGGGCTGCAGCGGGTCGTCGTCACCAACGAGTCGGGGTTCTTCAATGCGCCCTTTCTCCCGGCGGGTCCGTATGACGTGCAGGCGGAGCTTTCAGGCTTCGCGTCGCTGACTCGCCGCAACGTGCGCGTCGAGCTGAATCAGACGACGGTGCAGGACTTCGTCTTCGACCCGGCGGTCTCGGAGACGGTGACGGTGACGGCGGACGCGCCGCGCATCAACACGGATGACGGCGAGATCAAGCAGACGATGCGCGCGGAAGAGATCATGACGATTCCGCAGAGCAACCAGACGTCCTTCCTCGGCCTGGCTTCGACGCTGGCCGGCTATCAGGAAACGAATCCGGGCGGCGGGATGGACGGCCCGACGCTGTCGGCCGGCTCGTCGGCGAACTTCAACGGCGCGGGTACGCGCGGCACGACGTTCCAGATCAACGGCGTGAACAACGACGATTCGTCGGAGAACCAGAACCGCCAGGGCGTGGCGCTGGCGACGATCAAGTCGTTCCAGGTGCTGTCGAACAGTTACAGCGCGGAGTTCGGCCGCGGCTACGGCGCGGTGGTGCTGGTGCAGACGAAGTCGGGCACGAACGATGTGGCCGGCGAGTTGTACGGGTACGGGCAGGACGGGCAGTGGAACGAGAAGAGTTTCTTCGCCCGCACGCAGGCGAAGCCGGAGAATTACCGCCGCCAGTGGGGCGCGACGGCAGGGTTCCCGATCGTGCGCGACAGGCTGTTCGCGTTCGCGAACTTCGACGCGGTGCAGTTCAAAGGGAACACGTTCGTCAGCCGCCCGCTGATCCTCGCCTCTGACATGGCGCTGCCGCGCCTCACGCTGGGCAACGACACGCCGGCGAACCGCGCCTGGCAGGACGCAATCCTGGCGCGCTTCCCGACCGGCCTCACGCCGAACGCGCCGGCGATCTCGAATCGCGCCTATCAGTACGGGCAGTTCGCGAACAATCCGGATCGCGATTACTCGCTGCGCCTCGACTGGAACGCGAGTCTGAACAACGCGGTGAATGCACGCTATCAGCGCAGCTCGCAGGTGCGCGAGAACGCGGAGCTGATCGTCGGGGAGCAGACGCTCCAGGACAACCGGCAGTCGAATTTCGGGATCACCTGGACGAGCGTCCTGGGCTCGAGCACGGTGCAGGAAGCGCGCTACGGCCTCGGCCTGCGCAGCACGAACGTGGACATCCTGGCGGGCAACGACACGCCGGTGGTCCGCTTCGCCGGCCTGACGCCGGGCACGATTCTCGGCAACGCCGGCGCCTATCCGATCAACCGCGATCAGCGCGATCATCAGTTCGTCTACAACATCTCGTCGACACGCTGGAACCGGCACACGCTGAAGGCGGGCACGGATATCCGCCGCTCGCAGCTCGACGACCGGGCCTCGAACAACAATCGCGGCTTCTGGAACTTCACGGCGACGTGCGGCGGGGTGACGTATCCGTCGGGTCTGCACGCGTTCTTCGCGGGCTGCGTCTCGACGTTCCAGAAGTCGTTCGGACCTGACTTCCTCGAGAACCAGCTCAATGAAGCGAATGTGTACGCGGAAGACGAGTGGCGTCCGATCGACAACCTGACGCTGAACATCGGCGTGCGCTACGAGAACGTCTCGGCGCCGAAGGAAGCGCAGGACCGCATCGATTACGGCTTCAACGACAATCAGTACGTCGATCCGCGGCTCGGCTTCGCCTACACGCCGAACTGGGATGAGAACCGTTTCCTGCGCGCGGTGACGGGAGGCAACGGACGCTTCTCGATCCGCGGCGGCTTCGGGATCTATCACGGCCGGGTGTTCCAGTCGATCTTCTCGCAGGGCGGCGCGAACGTGCGCTACAACCCGCCCAACGCGACGTCGCTGAGCATCCCGAGCAGCACGAACATCTCGGATCCGACGAACGGTTTCGTCTTCACGCCGGGGCAGCCGCTGACGACACGGGTGTCGCTGACGCTGATCGATCCGGAGCTGGAGATGCCGGAGACGCGGCAGTGGAATCTGACGTTCGAGCGCGCGGTGCTGCGCCAGTCGCGGGTGCGCCTGAGTTACATCGGGACGCTGGGTAAGAATCTGCTGCAGTATCGCTTCGACAATCTGCCAGTTCGCGCCGGCGCCCCAGGCTCGGGCTGGCGGGTCGCGGAAGACTGGCGCTGCGCGGGCACAGGCACGACGGGCGTGCCGGTGAACGCAACCTGCCCGAATGCGGTGCCGATCGCGCCGGACGAGGTGAGCCTGCGGTTGCCGCGGACGAACGAACGCCGCCCCGACGCCCGCTACACGACGAATCTGATCGTGGATAACGTCGCGGACAGCTCGTATCACGCCGGCCAGGTCGAGATGGAAACAGGCCTGATCGGCGGCTTCCAGGGACGCATGACGTATACGTACGGGAAGGCGCTGGACACGGGCTCGGAAGCAACGGCCACGGGGGCGGGCGACATCAATATCTTCCCGCCGGAGTACGAGGAGTACAAACGGGGTCTCTCCCGCTTCGACACGCGTCACCGCTTCACGATGACGGGCTCGTACGCTCTCCCCTTTTTCCGCGAGCGCCGCGATTTTCTCGGCGCGGTCCTCGGCGGGTGGCAGCTCTCGTCCGTGATCCGCCTCTCGTCGGGCACGCCGTTCACGATCATCGATACAGGCGCGGTGGACATCGATTTCGACGGCGTGGCGAATCAGCGCCCGATCCCGGTCAGCGGCCAGTACTCCGGCGGCTTCCACGTGAACGATCCGAGCAACTCGACGTCTGAGCTCCCGGCCGCGGGCTTCCGCCGCGCCACTCCGGACGACGACATCAGCGATCTGATGGGCCGCAATACGTATTACACGGATGGCCGCGAGCAGATCGATCTGGGGATCTATAAGAGCATTCCGGTGCTTCGCAATACTGTGGTGCTGCGCCTGGACGTGTTCAACGTGACGGACCGCGTGACGTGGGGAGTCCCGGTGAACGATTTCGCGAGCGCGAATTTCGGCCGGATCATCTCGACTCACCCAGACTACATCCCGCGGACGATCCAACTCGGCGTGCGGATTCTGTACTAGTTGTTGGCGACAGGGAGACGACGGGAGGCCTCCGGCGGCCGGGCACGGCCCGGGGCGCTGGTTGCCTCAGGCTCGGCGCACGGCGTGGCGATCAACACGTTCGTACGAAACGTCGGCCGAGGCTTGGCCAACCAGCGCCCCGGGCCGTGCCCGGCCGCCGGAGGCCTCCCGGTCGTGCCCTGTCGCCAACTGCGCTAGACTTCGGGGCATCTATGAGCCGCAAGCCTATCGTCAACGAGGAAGCTGACTACAACCCCTCCAACCGCCCGATGGCGGAGAGCAAGCTCGCCCTCCTCATCGACTTTGAGAACCTCGCGATCGGGGTCACGGACGCAAAGTACAAGAAGTTCGAGATCGCGCTGCTGCTCGAGCGCCTGCTGGAGAAGGGGAAGCTGGTCGTGAAACGCGCCTACTGCGACTGGGACAAGTTCCCGGACTACAAGCGCGAACTGCATGAAGCGGCCATCGAGCTGATCGACATTCCGGCCCGCAAGTACTCGGGCAAGAACTCCGCGGACATCCGCATGGTGGTGGACGCGATGGACATGTGCTGGTCGAAGGACCACATCGACATGTTCGTCGTCGCGTCAGGCGATTCTGATTTCTCGCCGCTCGTGTCGAAGCTGAAAGAGAACGACAAGTACGTGATCGGCTGCGGGGTGAAGAACTCGTCGAGCGATCTGCTGATCGACAATTGCGATGAGTTCATCTTCTATGAGGATCTGGTCCGCGGCGTCCAGAAGGCGCCCGCGGTCGCTTTCCACGACAAGAAGAAGGGCGAGGTCTTCAAGCTGCTGATCGATTCGATCAAGGCCTTGATGCGCGAGAACAAAGAGATTCTCTGGGGCTCGATGGTGAAGCAGACGATGCAGCGCAAGAAGCCGACGTTCAACGAGGAGTACTACGGGTACAACACGTTCAGCGATCTGCTGGAAGACGCGCAGAAGAACGAGATCATCAAGATCAAGAAGGACATCAAGTCCGGCTCCTACGTCATCACCGGCTTCGCGCAGCCTGCTGCGTAGCGACAGGGACACCGACGGGAGCGCCTCCGGCGGGCGGCCACGGGCCGCGGCGCTGGTTGGCCGAGCCGCAGTCGACCCTACTTACAAACGTGTTCAGCGCGACGCGGTGCGCCG
>DASWMP010000035.1:0-19057 GCA_036399695.1 Thermoanaerobaculia bacterium
CGGAGGACGAGCTGCGCACGCTGCTGGAAGGCGTGTCCGCCGCCAACCTGATCCGCCGTCACCGCCTCGGCGTGACGGTGCTTCAGGCGTACAGCATCTCCCGGCAGCTCGTCCGCACCGCGTGCGAAAGCACGCCTGGCCGCTTTGGGGCGGGGAACGATGGGACCTATGGGACCAATGGGACCAATGAGCCTTGCGCGTTTGCCTCACCATAGGTCCCATAGGTCCCATCTGTCCCATGGGTCCCATCGTTCCCCGCTGCTACACGGCCTGATCGCGTTTCCTGCGCAGCGAGCGAATCAACCGGATGCGCCGGAACGACTCGTACGCCACGGTGGTGGTAATCACCCACAGCGTGCCCGCGGAGACGCCGGCGGCCACGTCACTGATCCAGTGCACGCCCAGGTAAACGCGTGACGCGGAGATGGCCACGATCAGCGTCCCCGCCAGCGCGAGGGCGGCGGCGCGCCAGCGCCAGCGGCGCAGCACGCGAAAGGCGATGTACGCGAGCGCGCCGAACACGATCGTCGATCCCATGGCGTGCCCGCTGGGAAACGAATAGCCGTGCGCGTCGCGCAAGCGTTCGGCGAGCTCCGGCCGTTGTCTCGCGAAGATCGACTTGAGCGCCAGGTTCAGCAGGCCGCCGACGCTCGACGTCACGAGCAGGTAGCCGATCCAGCGCCACCGTTTGCGCACGGCCAGGAAGGCGATGAAGACGGCCATGATGAGGGCCAGCCCGACGGGCGTGCCGATGATCGTCAGCGTCGTGAGGAACAGCGTGGCGCCGGGGGTGCGTGAGGAGCGCGCCCAGGCGTGGGCCTGTCTGTCGATGCGTTCCAGCTCCGGGTTCCTGGCCTGCACGAGCTCCGCGAGGTCGAGGAACTGATCGCCGGCGATGGCTGTGACGGCGAGCCCCGCGCAGAGGAGCAGGAGCACCGGGAGGTAATCGTGGAAGCGGAACGAGGCGGTCTTGTTCGCCAGCCAGGCCAGCAGCCGCTCGCCGCGCGGGCCGACGGCGAAGATCAGGAGCCAGAGCAGCAGGAAGAGACCGGCCGCGCCTGCGAAGAAAATCACGCGCGCACTGTATCAGCAGGCAGCGCGTCGTCCGTCGCCGGGGGTGCCTGCTCGCGTGGAAAGAGGCGTACGACGAGGCGTCCAAGCATCACGAAATAGGCGGCCACGAGCAGCAGGACCAGCGTCATCAGGAGTTGCAGCAGGATCATGGCAAAGGCGCCGAGGGACCGCCCTTCGCTCATCGTGATGCCGAGCAGGAGCAGGGACGGGAAGAGCAGCATCAGCGAGAGGAAGCGCACGTGCAGCGCGAGCAGCGGCCCGAGGACGCGCCAGTTCAGGAAGTAGGGCACGAGGCCCGGGATTTCGCGCAGCGGATAGCGGTCGACGATGGCGAAGACGATCACGGCCCGGACGATGACGGCCATGCAGGTCCAGGCGAACGTCAGCAGCGGGCCGGCGAACGGCACTATCGCCACGGTCGAGGCGACGGTGCCGTCGATGGCCGACCAGATGCTGAAGTAGATCAGCGGCATGATGATGCGGCCGAGCGGCGCGGCGTCGAAGCGCCCCACCGGCGCCGAGAGGCGTTCCCGCGTCAGGAGCGCGGGGGAGCAGAAAAAGATCAGGACCGGCGTGAGGAGGCCGGCCCCCGGCGGCAGCGACAGCGCGAAGAGGAGCAGCACGAAGATGCGATGGCGCCAGGCGAGCGCACCGGCCCAGAAGAGGGCATCGCGGGCGTGGTCTTCGGGATCGACGCGCAGAAGCCGGGCCAGGACGACGAGCACGACGCCCGCGAGCGCGCCGCCGAGGACGCCGGTGGCCAGGATGGCGGGACGGGGCAGCGCGAGCAGCGCGGCGATCCGGCCGAGCGCCTGCGGATTGTCGAGCAGCAGCAACGGGATCGACACCCAGAGCCCTGCCGCGGCGCCGGCGATTGCGCCCCGCTTCAACCGGTCGTGAAAGGTGAGCATCAGAAGCCGCCGGACATGTACTTCCACTGCACGATCTTGTCGTTGATCTCGCGCAGGCGGCGGCTGATCATCCGGCAGAGCAGATTGAGGAACTGCAGCGAGGCGTGCGGATCCATGGAGAGGATCTCGTTGAGCGTGGCGCGGTCGATGGAGAGGACGGTGGCGTCGATCTCGTGCGCTTTCGCGTCGGCGGAGCGGGGCTTTTCGTCGATGAGGGCCATCTCGCCGAAGAAGTCGCCGCGGTCGAGGACCGTGAGCGCTTCCTCGCCGACGCCGGGGATGAACTTGGAGATGCGCACGCGGCCGTCGAGGACGATGTACAGCTTGTCCCCCCGATCTCCCTCACGGAAGATCATCGACCCTTCGCGGAAGCGCTCTTCCGTGGAGAACGTGGCCAGGAGCTTCATTTCCGCGGCGGAGAGGCCGCGCTCACGGAAGAGGTCGACCTTATCCTCGGACTTGACCGTGACCTGCTGGACCTCCCGCTTGCCCCCTTCGCGCTTGCGGCCGGCGCCCTTCTTCGCGTCTTCCTGGAAGAAGAGCTTGAGCTGTTCGTTGGCGTCGCGGACTTTTTCGGTGAGCGAGCGCCAGAAGGCCCAGTGCAGGCCGACGGCGAGCTCCTTGTCCTCGTCCATGATCTGGTCGAGGGCGCTGAAGGAGAAGGTGTAGCAGGAGGTGTTCTCGATGGCCACGGCGTCGCTCGAGCGGGTCAGGCGGTCGATGAAGTTCATCTCGCCGTAGATCGAGTCGGGCAGGAGCACGCCGAGGATCTGCGGGCCGAAGGGCGTGTCCTTACGGATCTCGATGCGCCCTTCCTTGATGACGTGGAAGTCCATCGACTTTTCTTCCTCGCGGAAGACGTAGTCGCCGGAGAGATAGCCTTCGATGCGGGCGAGCTTCGAGAGACGGAAGATCTGTTCGTCCTTCATGTGCTGAAAGACGGTGAGGCGGCGCAGCTCGGCCGAGACGGTGATGAGGTCGTCGCGCTTTTCGGCGGCGCGTGAGATCTTCTGCGTGATCTCCTGCAGGTCCTTGCGGGTCTCGAGGCGGAAGAGGTTTTCCTTCCGGAACTCGAGGCGCTCGGTGGCGAGCTGCAGTTTCTCGACGCGGTCGCGGATGCGGGCGTTGAGGTCTTTGGCGTCGATGTTGTGGACGCGCTTGAGGGTGTTGATCATCCGGCGGACCGGCTCGGTCGATTCGCCTTTCTGGTCGGTGGCCAGGAGGAAGGCGTCGATGAAGTCGTCGAGCGAGCGGTCGAAGTTCTTCAGCTCGAACTCGATGCGGCCGGAGAGCTCGGCCAGACCGCGGTCGAAGGGGTTGAGGGCGCGGGCGCGCTCGATCTCCTCGTGCGCCGCTTCCCATTCGGCCTGGCTGTAGTAGAGCCGGCCGAGGATCTCGTAGGGGCGGTAGTTGTTGGGGGTCTTGAGCTTCGAGATCTCGAGGAGCTCGATGGCCTTGGCCGCCTGGTCCTTGGCCATGTAGTACTGGGCGAGCCCGACGTACTGGGAGGAGTCGATCTCGTCGCGGGCGCGCTGGGCGACGATCTCCTGCTGCTGCGCGGAGTAGCGGGAGCTCTCGGCCGCTTTCTTGAGGTCGATGACGCGCGCGAGGTTGATGCGCAGGGCCACGGAGCCGGGCTTGAGCTTCTCGGCCATCTCGTAGAGGTGGATGGATTCGTCGTACATCCCCTGGTCGGCGTAGCGCCGCGCGAGCACGAGCAGATCTTCGGCATCGATCGGGATGCTGGTCTCGCCCCCGATCGTGCGGAAGCGGGGACGAGGCGGAGGGAGCGGCTGCTCGGCCATGGGGAGTGACATTATATGGAGGAAGGGTGGGTGGGGGGAGGAAGATGAGAAGAGGCGGAGAATGCAGAACGCAGAACGCGGAATGAAGAATTGAGAATGAAAACGGCTCTGCGCCTGCGTGCGCTCTTCGGATCTTCTTTCTGCGTTCTGCGTTCTGCGCTCTGCGTTCTGCGTTCGTCTTTTCTCGTCCTCTCGTCTGTCTTCGTTCTTGCTCCTTCCGCCCACGCACAGGACTTCAAGCTCGCCCTCCCGAACTACGAGTTCCAGTTCCCGCGCGACCACGGCTCGCACGACGACTACCGCACCGAGTGGTGGTACTACACCGGACATCTGCGGACGGAGAGCGGGCGGCGGTACGGTTTCGAGGTGACGTTCTTTCGCGTCGGGGTGACCGCCGCCGGCGCGCAAGCGCAGGGGCCGGCGTCGCGGTGGGATCTGCGGCATCTGGCGCTGGCGCACTTTGCCATCACGGACGTGGAGAGGAAGGAGTTCCGCTATTACGAGAAGATGGCCCGGGCGTCGCCGTTCACGGCCCGCGCGGCGACGGGGTATCTGGACGTGTTCAACGAGGGCTGGCGGGCGATGACGAATCCGGACGGCTCGTGGCGCCTGATCGCGTTCGCCGGCAAGGACCGCATCGACCTGACGCTGCGGGCGCGCAAGGCGCCGGCGGTGCACGGGGAGAACGGGATCAGTGTGAAGGCGCAGGGGGAAGGCTTCGCGTCGCATTACTACTCGATGACGCGCCTGGAGGCGACGGGCAGCGTGAACGGCGCGAAGTGCAGCGGCCAGGCGTGGATGGATCACGAGTTCGGCAGTGCGATGCTCCGCGAAAGCCAGACGGGCTGGGACTGGTTTTCGATCCAGCTCGACAATGACACGGAGCTGATGCTCTACGTCATCCGCCGCACGGACGGCTCGCCGGACGTGACGTCGTCGGGCTCGCTGGTGCTGCCGGACGGCCGCGTGCTGCACATCCAGCGGGAGCAGATGCAGGTGACGGCGCTGTCGAAGTGGCGCTCGCCCCAGAGCGGCGCGACGTACCCGATGGGCTGGCGTATCCGCATTCCGTCACTCGATCTCGACGTGGTGGCCCGGCCACTGCTCGAAGCGCAGGAGCTGATCACCCGCGGCTCGACGCGGGTGACGTACTGGGAAGGAATGATCGACGTGTCCGGATCCTTCGCCAATGCCCCGGTGCGGGGGGAGGGCTACGTGGAGTTGACTGGGTACGATAAGGCGTTTCGCGCGCCGTAGAGGCAGTTGGGCGGTTGGCGGTACGCGCTGCGCGCTCGCGGTTGGCAGTGGAGATGACGGAACGTGGCGCAGTTTTTTTGCGCTCGCGACTGAGGGAAGCCGCGTCCTCCCGACGGCGTCCTCGATCCGTCCACCGCCAACCGCGAGCGCGTAGCGCGTACCGCCAACCGCCCAACCGCTCCACCGGCACTCTTGCTGCACAATCCCGCGTCATGAATGCTTCTCAGAGCGGTACGTTTCTACTTGGCGGCGATCTTCCGGTGCATCGGCTTGGGTTTGGGGCGATGCGTATTACTGGTGATGGGATCTGGGGGCCTCCTCGGGATCGAGATGAGGCTTTGCGGGTGCTGAAGCGGAGCGTGGAGCTCGGCATCAATCTGATTGATACAGCCGAGTCCTATGGGCCGCACGTCAGTGAAGAGTTGATTGCCGAGGCGCTGTATCCGTATCCGAAAGACCTGATCATTGCCACCAAAGGGGGGCTCGATCGCACCGGGCCGAACGAGTGGCCGATGGACGCGCGTCCCGAGCGTCTGCAGGAAGAGCTCGAAGGCAGCCTGCGACGGTTGCGCGTCGACCGCATCGATCTGTATCAGCTCCACCGCATCGACCCGAAAGTGCCGGAGGAAGCGCAGTTCGGGGCACTGGCGAAGTGGCAGGAAGAAGGGAAGATCCGGCATCTCGGATTGTCCGAGGTCACGGTCGAGCAGATCGAGCGGGCGCGCGAGTTCTTTGACGTCGTGTCGGTGCAGAACCGATACAACCTCGAGGACCGGGAGTGGGAAGACGTGCTCGACTACTGCGAGCAGGAGCACATCGCCTTCATCCCCTGGTTCCCGCTGGCGACCGGGAAGCTCGCGGAGGACGGCGGATCGCTGGCGGAGATCGCCAGGACGCACGAGGCCACGCCGTCGCAGATCGCGCTGGCCTGGCTGCTGAAGCGGGCCGAGGTCATGCTGCCGATTCCCGGGACGTCGAAGGTCAAGCACCTCGAGGAGAACACGGCCGCGGCAGGAATCGAGCTGACGGACGAGGAGTTCGAGAGCATCAGCGCGGCGGCTTAGGTCATGGCGCGTCACGTCGTCCTCCTGCACCCGGAGATCCACTGGAACACAGGCAACGCCGGCCGCTCCTGTCTGGCGGCCGGCGCGACGCTGCACCTCATCGAGCCGCTCGGCTTTTCGCTGAGCGAGCGGGAGGTGCGCCGCGCCGGGCTCGATTACTGGGAGCACGTCGACCTGCGCGTCTGGCGGCACTGGGACGCCTTCGAGCGCGAACTGCCGAGCATGGGAGAGCCGTTCTTCTTCAGCACCAAGGGGACGCGCATGTACTGGGAGGCGCAGTTCCCGGAGGATGTGGTGCTGGTGTTCGGCCGCGAGACCGGCGGTCTCCCGCGCGAGATCCACGAGCGCTACGCGCAACGGATGCTGCGCGTGCCGATCCACTCGGAACACGTGCGGTCGCTGAATCTGTCGACGACGGTGGGCATTGCGCTGTACGAGGTGCTGCGTCAGCGGGGGCAGTAGTTGGGCGGTTGGCGGTTGGGCGGTTGGGCGGGAGAAAAGAACCGGCGATCATGTCCCCGCGCGGTCCTGAGGCTTCGGCTCGTCCTCCGCCCAACCGCCCAACCGCCCAACCGCCAACCGTCCAACTACTCCCCTTTGATGGCGCTGGCAATGTGAATGCGGTTCGCCAATCGCGCCGGCACCAGCCCGGCGAGCGTGCTGGCCGCGAACGTCACCACCAGCGAGGCGGCGATCAGCAGGTAGGGCGTATGGAACTCGATGGTCCAGCCGAAGGACTGCTTGTTGATCACGTAGATCAGGATCCACGACAGCGCGTAGCCCATCACCAGGCCGGCCAGCGTCGAGGCCAGTCCGAGCAGCGATGATTCGAGCAGCAGCATCGTGCGGACGTTGCCGCGGGAGAAGCCTCCGACGCGGAGCAGGGCCAGCTCGCGGGTGCGCTCGAGGATCAGCGCGGCCAGCGTGTTGACGATGCCGAGCACCGCCACGACGATGGCCACGCCGAGGAGGGCGTACGTGATCATGAAGGTCTGGTCGAAGATCGTCATGACCTGCGTCTTGATCTCGGCGTTGGTGACGACGAACGCGCCGTAGCGGGGGCCGAACTGCCGTTCGAGCGCGCGGCGGGCGTCGTCGCGGTTCGTGCCCGGCTTCAGGTAGACGACGATGTTGTTGATCGACGTGTCGTCGAACACGCGCACGTAGAGCTTGCGGTCCATGACCACCGTCCCGCGGTCGCTGGAGTAATCGCGATAGACGCCGGTGATGGGAAAGCGGTGCGCGCCGATGGTGATCTCGTCGCCGACGCCTTTGTCGAACTTGAGGGAGAAGCTCTCGGAGACGAAGACGCCATTTTGGCGGACCGCTTCGGCGAGGGCGGCGCGGGCGGAGCGTGGGGCCACCATGGGCAGGTCGCCGCGGCCGGCCGCGACGTCGAACTCGCCGCTGCCGACGGCCACGAGATCGTCGCCGTAGAGCACCTCGCGTCCGGTGGTGCGGTCGATGCCGGCGATGAAGGGCACGCGCCGGAGCTCCGCGGTGATGGTGTCGGGAAAGTAGGCGACGCCGGCGTTCGTCAGCCCTTTCGCCGGTCGCAGCCAGAGGTCGGAACTGACGGTCTGGTCGACCCAGATGCGCACGGTCTCGCGGAAGCTGCCGACCATCAGCGCGACCGCGACCATCATCCCGGTGGCGAGCGAAAGCGCGGCGCTGGCGATGGAGGTGCGCCGCAGCGCGGCCGGCAGCGACGCGGCGGCGAGTTGTCCGGCCACGCCGAAGAGAGCGCGGAACGGTTTCGCGAAGAGCATCGACGTGGCCCGCACGATGAACGGCGCGAGCAGTGAGAAGCCGGCCACGACGAGCAGCACCGCGACGTAGCCGGCGACGGCGATGCCGCGCACCGGCGGGATGCGGGAGACGAGCGCGCCGGCGAGGAAGCAGGCGACGGCGGCGATGGCCAATGCGCGGGGACTTTCGACGCGCTGCTGCAGGCCGGCGCGGATCATCGCCGTCGGCCGCACGCGCGCCGCTTCGAGCGATGGCTGGATCGCGGAGAGCAGCGACAGCAGGATGCCGACGGCCAGCCCCAGCGCGATGACCCCCGGCGTCAGCACGACGGCCTCGGGTGCGGACGTCACGTAGAGTGTGTTGATGGTGCGGCCGACGGCGCGAAGGATGCCGCTGGCGAGGAGATGGCCGAGGGCCACGCCGAGGATCGCGCCGACGATGCCGAAGAGGAAGCCTTCGGCGAGGAACGCGGCGAAGATCTGGCGCGGCGCGGTGCCGACCGTCTTCAGGATGCCGACGTCCTTGCGGCGCCGGAGGATCGAGATCAGCACCGTGTTGTAGACGAGGAACATCCCTACGAGCAGCGCCACGCCGGCCAGCGCGAAGAGGTTCACGCGGAAGGCGCGGAGCATTTTCTCGACGCGCTCGTTCCGGCGCGACGGGCGTTCGATACGCGTGCCGGCGGGGAGGGGGATGGCGAGGTCCGACGTCCGATTTCCGATTTCCGCGGTGGGCTGGCCAGGGCTCGTCGAGCGGAGGGTGAGGCCGTCGGGGACGAGGAGGTCGACGCGGGAGAGTTTGCCCGTGAGGTTGAAGGCTTTCTGCGCGGTGGCGATGTCGCAGATGGCGATCGCTCCGTTGAACGCTGTGGCGGGGCCGCGGGCTTCGAGGAGGCCGCGCACCGTCATCGTCTTCCGCGTGCCGAGGAAGTTCAGCGTGACGCGGCTGCCGATGCGGAGGTTGTGCTCGCCCGCGAACGGCATCGGCAGGACGATCGAATCGTCGCGGAACAGCTCGAGGAAATCGGTGACGGACGTGCGGGGCGCGCCGTTCTGCGCCGTGAGGATCGACGCGTAGCGGTAGTCGCGGAAGTGGAGATCGCTGAGGAGATCGACGGCCAGCAGGCGCAGCGGAAGCTGTTCGGGCTCGATGAGCCCTTCGAGGTCGATGACCGGCGCGAAGCGGACCCCGCGTCCCCAGAGCGGCTGCAGCTCGAGGAGCACCCGTTCATCGAGCGCGCCGGTGTCGGAGATGAGCTGGTAGTTGGCCCGGCCGGCGACGGCATCGACGGACTCGCTGAACGCGCGCAGGGCGCTCTGGTTCGCAAGCTGGATGGCTACGACGACGGCCACGCCGACAGCGATGCCGAGGATCGTCAGCGACGTGCGGATCTTCTCGCGCAGCAGCGGCCGGAGCACGAGGGCCTTCAGGATTGAGGATTGAGGATTGAGGATTGAGAGAAGCGAGAGGAACGAGCGCGCGCGGGTCATCTAGTCCTCAATCCTCAGAAGGCACACCTGAAAGTCACGCCGTCGCATCTCAATCCTCAATCCTCAATCCTCAGTCCGCGCACGCCGGACCACGCGTCCGTCGGCCATCTCGATGACGTACTGGCCGTACGACGAGGCGTGCGCGCTGTGCGTGGCCATGACGATGGTCGGCTTCTGTTCGGCGTGGATCTCGCGGAGGAGGTCGAGGATGGCGGCGCCGGTCTTGGAGTCGAGGTTGCCGGTCGGCTCGTCGGCGAGAAGGAGCGGCGGGCGGTGAATGATGGCCCGTCCGATGGCGACGCGTTGCATCTCGCCGCCGGAGAGCTCGTTCGGGAAGTGCTTGGCGCGGTGCTGCATCTGGACGCGGCGCAGCACTTCGTCGACGCGGGCGGCCAGCTCGCGGCGGGGCGTCTTCGCCAGGGAGAGAGGGAAGGCGACGTTCTCGAAGACGCTGAGCGTGGGGATGAGGTTGAAGAACTGGAAGACGAAGCCGATGGCGTGGCGGCGGAGGATGGTCAGGCGGCTTTCGTCGAGGGCAGAGGTTTCGTCGTCGCCGAGGAAGACCTTGCCGGAGGTGGGGCGGTCGACGGCGCCGAGGAGATTGAGGAGCGTCGACTTGCCGCTGCCGGAGGCGCCCATGAGGACGGCGAAGTCGCCGGAGGGGATCTCGAGCGAAACGTCGTCGAGCACGTGGACGGCGGCGGATTCCTCGCTGCGACCGTAGTCGTGCGAGACGTGCTCGAGGCGGATGTGCATTTTTTTCGCATTGTATCGGGGTAGGATTGCGGCGCACAGGAGGTACAGATGGCAGAGAACACCACAACTTCAGCAGGGACCGGCGCCGGTACTGACGACGAGGAGACCGGACGTCTGGGTCGCGCGAAGCAGTACGTGGGCGACAAGTACTCCGCGGCTTCGGAAAAAGTTCGCGACGGCTATAACGCGGTGCGCGAGAAGGTCGACGACGTCGATTTCGGCGCCGTGACGGACCAGGTGCGCAGCTACGTGAAGTCGAACCCGGGGAAGGCGCTGCTGATCTCGGTCGGCGTCGGGTTCGTGATCGGACTGCTGCTGCGCCGCGACGAAGAGGACTAAACCATGGCAGATTTCACTGATCCGATCCGCGAGCGCGCCGCCGGCCTCGGCACCGCGCTCATCGACGGCGGTCCCGAAGCGCTGATGGAAGAGATCGAGAACCTGATTCCCGATCCCGTCCGCGAGCAGGTGCAGACGTTTCCGCTCCTGGCCGTGCTGGCCGGCGTCGGCGTCGGCGTCTGGCTCGGCATGACCAAGAGCGACGAGATCATCGCCACCGGTAAGACGATCCTGACCTCGACGGCTCTGGCTCATCTGTCGGATGCGATGGATCAGGTGAAACGGTAGGGATTACCGGCGTTGTCCGTTGTTCGTGGTCCGTTTTCCGTGCTTCGCTTGAAACGGACAACGGGAAACGGGCAACGGACAACTTATAATGATCCCGATGCCGAAACCGGCACGGTTGATCCCGCTTCCTCTCCCCGAGGCTACCCACCATCACCTCGAGTCGCTCGCGGCTGACGTGCATCGCACCTACTTTTACAAGGTGCCGCCGCTGCCGGTGCGCTGGGGTCAGCAGATCGCGCGCAAGAAGCGCCGCAGTATCCGCCTCGGGTCGTACAACCACGCCACGAGCGAGATCCGCATCCATCCGCTCCTGAATGCGCCGAACATCCCGGCGTACTTCATCCAGTCGGTGATCTATCACGAGTACCTGCACCACATGCTCGGCGCCGCGCACAACCGCCGCTTCCACCAGTACGAACGGCAGTTCCGCTATCACCGCGAGTCGCAGGAATGGATCCGCCGCCACCTGTTCCTGCTCCTCGGACGAAAGAAGGGTGAGCTGAAACGCCGCGGAGAAGTGGAGCCGCCACGGCCAGCCGTGTCGGCGCAGATGGCGCTGTTCTGATGGGACGAATGGGACCTATGGGACCTATGGGTGCTCCGCTCCGTTTTCGATCGGTCCCATTCGTCCCATAGGTCCCATCTGTCCCATCGTCCCTGTTGCTACAAGCCCATCGGGAAGGTCAGGTTGTAGATGTAGCGGCCTCTCGCCACGCTCAGGACGATCGAGGACCGCTCGGCGCCGCGTACGAGCTCGCGGTTGAGCTCTTCGGTGGTGCGGAGCTCGACGCCGTTGACGCCGACGATCAGGTCTCCGGGCTGCAGGCCGATGCGTTCGGCCCGGGAGGACGGGAGGACGTCGTCGATGGTGACGGCCTGGCCGCCGCTGCTGACGCGGAGGCCGGCGACCTGTTCGAGGACGCGCAGGCCGAGGTTGGGCGGCGGGTCGGTGGGGCGGACCTGTACGTTCTGCTGCGCGCCGTTGCGCATGATCGTCAGTGAGACGGGACGGCCGGGGGAGAGCGTGGCCGTCAGGGTGGCGAACGACTCGCGCGACTCGACCGGTTTGCCTTCGACGGCGACGATGACGTCGTTCGGACGAAGGCCCGCGTCGGTCGCGGGGGAGTTGCTGAAGACGCGGGCCACGAGCGCGCCACGGGAGGCGCGGAGGTCGAGGCGGCGTGCTTCCTCCGGCGTGAGCGTCGCCGTGACGGCGCCGATCCAGGCGCTGTGCACTTCACCGTAGCGGGCGAGGTCGTCGACGATCTTCCGGGCGCGGTCGACGGGGATGGCGAAGCCGATGCCCTGTCCCTGCGCGTAGATCGCCACGTTGATGCCGATCACTTTTCCTTCGATGTTGAGCAGCGGGCCCCCGGAGTTGCCGGGGTTGATGGAGGCGTCGGTCTGGATGAAGTCGGTGAAGGTGCGGTCGTTCTCTTTCGACGGCACGGAACGGCCGAGCGCGGAGACGACGCCGGTCGTGACGGTACCGGAGAGGCCGAACGGGTTGCCGACGGCGACGACGGTCTCGCCGATCAGCAGGTCGCCCGAACTGCCGATGGGAGCGGCCACGAGATCCTTGGCGTCGACGCGCAGCACGGCGAGGTCGCTGTCGGGATCGACGCCGATGAGCTTCGCGACCATCTTGCGGCCGTCGTTGAAGTTGACGTTGATGCGCGAGGCGCCTTCGACGACGTGGTTGTTCGTGACGATGATGCCGTCCTTCGCCGACCAGACGAAGCCGGAGCCGAGCGACTGCGACGTGTAGTTGCGTTCGCGGCCGCCGCCGAAGAAACCGAAGGGATCGAAGAACGGATCGACCTCGCGCCGCCTGATCGTGGCCTCGGTCTCGATGTTCACGACGGCCGGGAGAACGTTGTGCGCCACGGTCACGACGGGCGTCCTGCGGGAGGCGCTCACGGTCGGCGGAATGGTGTTGCCGGCGGGACGCGGGGCCTCGCTCTGCAGCGGCTGCGATTCCGCGACGGGCTTGCAGCCGAGTCCGAGAGCAAAGAGGAGGAGGATCGTGCGCAACTTCGTCATGACACGTGATTCTTAACGCTACAATCGTAGCAAGTCCAGTGCATCTCAAGATCCTCTACAACCCCACCGCGGGGCGCGGACGCGCGCGGCGCAACATCTCGCTGGCGGAGGAGCATCTACGTGCCCGCGGGGCCCGCGTCGATTGCGAGCCGAGCACGAGCGCGGACGATCTGGTGCGGCTGGCGGCGGAGAGCTCGCGCGGAGGGTACGACCGCGTCGTCGTCTGCGGCGGCGACGGGACGCTGAACCTGGCGCTGCGCGAGTTCGACCTGGCGCAGGGGATCATGGCCCTGATCCCGACCGGCTCCGGCGACGATTTCGCCCGCGTCTGCGGCATTCCGCGCAAGGTGCGGGAGGCGTGCGACGTGGTGCTGGACGGCCGCGTGCGGGAGGTGGACGTCGCGCTGGCGAACGGCCGCCGCTACCTCGGCGTGGCGGGGCTCGGGTTCGACTCCGAGGTGGCGTCGTATGCGAATCGCAACGCGAAGTTCCTGCGCGGATCGCTCGTGTATCTGTACTCGATCTTCCGCGTGCTGCCGCGCTTCCGGCCGCATCAGGTGCGCATCAACGACCTGCGTACGGAACAGATCATGTTCGCGGTGGTGGGCAATTCGCGGCAGTACGGCGGCGGCATCCGCATCGTGCCGCACGCGTCGATCGACGACGGCCAGCTCGATGCGGTGCTGGTGCATCGCACGTCGCGCTTCCAGCTCCTGAAGACGCTGCCGCGCGCGTACAACGGCTCGCACGTGCGGAGCTCGTTCGTGGAAGAAGTACGGGGGACCGAGTTCCGGTTCGACAGCGAGCATCCGCTGGAGGTTTACGCGGATGGGGAGCCGCTGACCATGACGCCGGTGGTGTTTGGGCTGGCACCGGAGAAGCTGAGGATCGTGGTGCCGCAGGGGTGATTGAAAGCAACGGGGAACGATGGGACCCATAGGACAGATGGAACCTATGGCACCTATGGCTCCGCCGGTTTTACCAGCTACTCGATCAGCACGATTCCGCCGCGCTCCGGGCGTGAGACGGCGGGGGTAGCGGCGGCAACATCCACGGTGCGCTGGAGCAGCAGGTCCGTATCGGTCTGGGTGCCGTCGGGCGTGGAGCCGACTACCAGGTAGCGCTCGGCGCGCGGCACGTACCTGTACGCGTTGCCCCACGGATCCTTCAGCAGGCTGGCGTCCAGGTAGTTGGGTGCGAGCTCCTGCAGGCGTTGCGGGATGCGGCCGTGCACGGTGTTGTATTGCTCGATGGCCTGGGCGATGGTCTCGATGCGTTGCAGGGAGATCGATTTGCGCACCTCGGTCACGCCGGAGGTGGCGCGGGTGAACGGGTGCAGCGCGTTGAGCGGGTTTTTCCACGACGTCACCACCAGCCCGATGGCCAGGGCCGCCAGGATGATGACGAGCGGCAGCGGGACGGGCGTGTCGGCGACGTCCCCTTCATCGACCGGCGTCGACTCGGCGATCACGGCCGCGGCCGACGAGCCGCGCATCTCTTCAATGAGGTCGCGCGTCAGCAACTCGTAGAGCGACTTGTTCGTGTCGAATTCGGCGAGGCGGGAGACTTCGACGATGTCGCCGACCGTCATGGTGCCGTCGACGAGGTCGTAGATCGATTTCTCTTCCTGCGAAATGCGGATCTTGTCGCTGTTGACCGGGCTTTTGCGGCGGCGGCCCGACGGCTCGGGGTCGAAGTCGATCTCGTCCGCGTCCTCGGCGCCGACGACCACGATCTCCTGGTCCGTCAGCTTCTTGCGAAAGACCATGTCGTACGAGCGGACGCGCTTCTCGATGATCGGCCATTCGTCGATCATCCGCGCGCCTTCCATCAGGATCGACTCGGCGGTGATCGGCGTGACGTTCTCGCGGTCGTACTCGATCGTCGTTTCCTGCGAGAAGTGGTAATCGCCGTCCTTCCAGCGGAAGAGGCGATAGACGATCTGCATGATCTGGAGCTGGATCGCGCCGCGAAGCGACTCCTGCGAAATGATCCCGTAGTGCGTGAGGATGAAGCCGAGGCGCTGGAGCGTCTCTTTCTGGATCTCGAGCGCGCGGCCGAGCTGGTCCTGCGTGAGGACGCCGGTCTTCATCAGTACCGTGCCGAGGCGGTTCTCCAGGCGGCGGTTGAGCGAGTCGGCACCGACGACTTTGCCGTCGAGGAACGTCACCGTCACGGTGTCGTCCTTGCCGCGCAGCGTCAGCACGCCGGTCTTCCTCTGCAGCCCGATGAGCTGGAAGATGTCGGCGAGACTGAAGTCTCTGAGTGTGCCTTCGAGTGCCATGAGTTAACCGGTCGTCTTCCGGCGGTAGACCGGGAGCGACAACATGATCCAGATGATGACGGCGAGGAGAATCGCGGTGGCGCGCACGATGAGCTGCGCCACTTCCGCCGACGGTCCGAGCGCCGGTGCGAGCCGCCCGACGAAGATCGCCACGGCGATGAAGAAGCTGAAGAGAATCATGCCGAGGGTGCCGGCGAAGGTGCGCCCTTCGAGCACCTGCGCGGCGCCCGGGAGGAACGTGGCGAAGAAGCGGTTGCGCACGAGCATGCCGCGGTGATGGTCGCTCACTTCCTCGACCTTCTTGCGTTTCGTGTCGAGCGAGACGCCGTCACGCTTGAGGTAGATGTGGATGCACTGCGTGCAGTACGTGGCGCTCTCGCGCGCTGATTTGCAGCGGTGGCAGAAGGTGCGGCCGCACTTGATGCAGGCGCCGGCGAAGCCGCCCCTCCGCCGCTTGAGCCAGAGGAGCAGCCCGAGGACGATGGCGACGAGCGAGCCGATGGTGATCGGATTGAGCGCGCTGGTGAGCGGATCGAAGCGCGAGTAGTTGCCGAAAAGGATGCGCGCTGCGCCGTCGCCGGCCGCGAGCTGGTCCTGGATCGCCCACGCCTGCGCGATCGGCGGGTGATACATGACGACCTTCTGCGGCGGAGGGCTCTGCGTGAGCCGCGTGATGAGGCCGCGGTCGAGGTCGCGGGCCTGTTCCAGGAAGCGCGCCTGCTCGGTGAACTTGTACGTCTCGCCGCTGGCGATCGAGGCGTTGTAGAAGGCGATGGCCAGCGACTTGTCCTGCTGCTGCGCGGTGCCGTACTCGGTCAGCGCGGCGGCGAAGTCGTTGTTGAGGAAGTGGAGGTTGCCGAGGTTCACGTGCGCGCCGGCAGCGTCGTTCTTGCGCAGCTCGACAGCGCGGCGGTAGTGGACGGCGGCCTGCTCGTCGTTGCCTTCGAAGAGCTGCAGGTTGCCGAGAAGGACGTGCAGCGTCGGGTTGTCCGGGACAGCGGAGACGAGCTCCTGCATGCGCCGCAGCGCTTCGGGTTGATAGCTTTGTTCCGCGCTCGAACGGGCGGCCATGACGACGGTGCTGTCGACGCCCGCGACCCAATGCGCCGTCAGGTCGAGCGCGATCGGCGCGAACGCGGCCAGCACGCAGAGGACGACGATGGCGATCCGCTCGCCGAGGCTGGCGTAACCGAACAGGAGCGCCAGCCAGTAGAAAACGAGCCACATCGGCCCGAGCCAGAGGAAGAGCGGGAGAAAGAGCAGCGCGAAGGCGAGCACCGTCACCGAGCCGCCGCTGAGGCGCTGCGCCAGCAGCTCGCGGAAGTCGTGCGCGATGCTGCGGCCGTAGCGGACGAACAGCGCCAGGGCGAAGACGATGACGGTCAGCGCGAGTGCGACCACGAGGGTGATGACGAGATCGGCGCGGCCGAGGAGATTCGTCCGGCTGTTGCTGAAGACGCGGGCGAAGCCGCTGAGGGCCAGCGGGACGGCGGCCGCCCAGTCGCGGCGCGCGGCCGCTTCGTCGGCGCGGCTGAACGTGACGGCGGGGGACTTCGGGTCGAGCTGGTCGGCGGCCTGCGTGCTCCAGGTGGCGAGCTCGCGGTTTTTCTGGGTGGTGGCGGAGCGCGCCAGCGCCGCGGCGCTGGCGGCGTACGTCGGATACGTCTTGAGGCCGTTGCTGCGGCCGGTGGCCAGGAGCTCGTTCTTGCGGCGGTTTGCCGAGTCCAGATCCCCGTCACTCGCCGCGCCGGCAGCCTGCGGCCACACGTCGCGCGGCGACGGCTGTTGCGCCGACGCTCCTCCGACCAGCAGGAGCGCGGCGAGCGCCATGACGGCGACGCGACAAGTCATCAGATGCTCTTGGTCCGTTGAACGTAGGCGAGCTTCAGCTCGCCCAGATGCGTCTCGAGAAAGTCTTCTTCGTCCGGGGTGAGGTTGTTCTTCGTCTTCTCCTGCAGCAACTGCAGGATCTCGATCATCTGCCGTGCGGCGCGCGGATCGATCTTGCTCTGCGGCTCGTACGGGTTCCGCAGGAGCCCGAGGGCCATGTAACCCTGGGCGATGAGCGGCTCGATGAAGTTGGTGAACTGCGTGCCGGGATTCTCGGCGCGCTCGGTCATTTTGCGGCGCCGCTCTTCGCGAGGCGGTTGCGGCGCTTCGGCCTGCTGCGGCGGCTGCTGTCGCGGTGCTTCCGCCTGAGGCTGATGCTGCGCCTCAGCGCTCGGCTGAGGCTTCGCCGGCGCGTCCGCCGGGGGCGCGGGGGTTGCTTCCGCTGTCGTCACCGGCTCGGCCGGCTGGATCTCTCCTCGGAACTCTTCGCGGATCTGCCCGTCGGCGGTGAAGATCCGTTTGTCCGTAACCTTCAGTTCTCTCTGTGGTTGCTTCTCGTCCTTCGGCAAAACTGCCTCCAGGTAAACCGGGTCAAATCCCCTGTAATCAAGAGCTTGGCATCTTAGCACGCAAGGTGCGGCCGCAAAAGCCGTCGATCCGCTTCCAGCTCCTGCTCGTCACCGCGACAGGCGAGGCAGGGGACGAGGTCAACCGACAGCAGGAAGCTGATTCGCCGCATGCGTGGAAGATATCACTGTAGCAACGGCGTCAGCGCAACAGACCGTCCGCCGAACCGGCGTCTCCGCTCTCTCCGCCCGCGCTCCCGGGGCCGAAGCCCCGAGGCCCGAACGGGTGTTAGAGTTTGAACGCGAGAGCGCGGCCAGAGCGATGAAGATTTTCCAGATTCTCGAGTTCAACCAGTTCAACACCGGCTCGGTCCACCAGATGTTCCAGGCGGCCAGCGGACTGCGCGAGCGGGGCCACGACGTGACGATCGTCAGCCGTCCCGACGCCACGCTGGCGTCGAAGGCGGCGGAGAGAGGGGTCGGCTTCCACGGCTTCGGCTTCCGCCACCCGTTCGACCTGCGCACCATCCGTTCCCTCCGCAAGCTGATCCGCGCCGAGCAGCCGGACGTCATCCATGTGCATAAAGGGATCGCGCACGGGCTGACGCTGGCGGCGTCGCTGGGAACGCCGGTCGGGGCCTTCGTCGTCAACCGCGGCGTCTCGTTCCCGCTCGACGTCTGGAACCGCGGCAAGTACCGCACCTCGCGCGTCGACCGGATCGTCACGGTCTGCCAGCAGATCAAAGACGTGATCGTGGCCAGCGGCAAGCTGCCGGAGCAGAAGGTCGAGGTCGTCTACGCCGGCACGGACGTGACGCTCTTCGATCCGGCGAAGTGGGATCCGACCGCCTTCCGGCGGGAGAAGGGGATCGCCGGCGACCGCTTCCTGGTGGCGCAGGTCGGCGTGCGCGACTGGAAAGGATGGAAGGAGCTGATCGACTCCGTCTCGGACGTGGCCGCGCGCCATCCGCACATCCATCTGCTGTTGATCGGCTGCCGGAGCGACGTCGAGAAGAACGAGGTGCTGGCGTACGCCCGCAAGGTGGGCATCGAGCAGCACGTCACGCCGGTGGAGTACCGCGGCGACATGCCGAACGTCTTCGCCTCCTGCGACGTGGTGGTCGACGCCTCCTGGGCCGGGACCGGCATCACCGGCACCGTCCGCGAAGCAATGGCCATGGAGAAGCCGGTCATCGCCACCAGCGCCGGCGGCAACGGCGAACTGGTCTCCTCCCCCGGCGTCGGCTGGCTCATCCCGATGAAGGATCGCGCCGCCCTGACCTGGGCGCTCAGCGCCGTGATCGAAAACCCGGACGAAGCGCGCGCCGTGGCCCGTGCCGCACGCGAGCACGTGGTCCGCGGCTTCTCGAAGGAACTGCGCATCGACCGCCTGGAGGCGCTGTACTCGCGCATCCTCCGCGAGAGAGCCGGATAGGCAATCTCGGAGTGCGGTGGCGAAAGACGGAGGGTGTCTCAAAACGGAGCGCACACACTCTGATGGCCTGATTAGAAACCGGCGCCTGCGGGCGCAGACAGACAAGAGTGTCTGTCCCACATTGAATGCCAGCGTGCCCGCGGGTGCCCGATATTCGGCGGAATCT
>DASWMP010000036.1:0-5707 GCA_036399695.1 Thermoanaerobaculia bacterium
CAACCGCCAACCGCCCAACCCCTCCCCGACACCAATCCGTGACAGTGCCCGGATTTCACATCCGGGCAGTCGTGTTCTACCGGCCATGGCGCGACACCTCATACTCCTTTGTCTCGCGCTGCACCTCGACGGCTCGCCGGCGAATGTCCGTCTCGAGCTCACGGACGAGCATCGCCGCGGGCTCCGCGACGACGATCTCGATCTCCAGCTCTCCGTGACGGGCATCGAGTTCGCGGAGCGGCCGCTCGGGTCGTATGCCGTGTACGTCGGGCTTACGCCCGATGAGCGCACTTTCGATCCGGAGAGCGAGCATTTCGTCGGTACCGTCACGTTCTTCGGTACGCATCCGGGTCAGCCCTTCGACGTGCAGTTCTCCGTCAAGCCTGCCATCGCCGCGGCGTTCGCGCGCGATGCGCAGCTCGACGCCATCGACGTCACCTTCGTCCCCCACGGTCCTCCCACCGTGACCGCCACCCCGATCCTCATCCGCGGCGTAAGATTGGAATCGGAGCCGGCTTGAAACGCCTCGTCCTGATCCTCGCCTTCGCGCTGGCGGCGCACGCCGAAGCCTCGGTCGACGTCGTCGTCCGCGGCGCGCTGGCGCAGGTGGGGGTGACGCGCGGCTATGATCCGGCCTATCGCAGCATCCCGTACCCGAACGGCGACGTACCGATCCAGAGCGGCGTCTGCACGGACGTCGTCATCCGCGCCTTCCGCCGTGCCGGCCTCGACCTGCAGAAGCTGGTGCACGAGGACATGCGCGCCAACTTCAAGGCCTACCCGCGCAACTGGGGCCTGACGCGTCCCGACCGGAACATCGACCACCGCCGCGTCCCGAATCTGGCCACGTTCTTCCGCCGTCAGGGACGCGCACTCCCGGTCACACGTCGCGGCGCCGATTACCGCCCCGGCGACGTCATCACCTGGCGCCTCAGCTCCGGCATCCCGCACATCGGCCTCGTCTCCTCTACGCCGGTACGCGGTACCGATCGCTACCACGTGATCCACAACATCGGCAGCGGCGCCCAGCACGAGGACGTCCTGTTCGCGTACGAGGTGACGGGGCATTACCGCTGGTTTCGATGAACCGGGTGAAGCGGGTGAAGCAGTTTTTAGTTTTTGGTTTTGGTTCTGACCAACAACCGACAACCAAAAACCAACAACCCAAACTGCCTCACCCCGTCAGCCACAGGAACGCGGCGCGGTTGAACGCCTCGGGCTGCTGGTAGTTCGACAGGTGCGCGGCGTCGTCCAGGATAACGGCTTTCGCGTTGGGGATGGCGGCGGCCATGCGCTTCGCGTCAGCGGGGGGCGTGATGGGGTCATCGGCGCCGGTGATGATGAGCGTGCGGATGTCGAGCGACGGCAGGAGCGGCGTGGAATCGGGACGGGTGGCCATCGCGCCGAGGGCGGCAATGGCGCCGGCAGGGGAGGTCGATTCCATGATCTCCCGCACTTCGTCGACCATCTCCGGGGACGCGTTCCGCGTCAGCATCTTCGGCAGCATCGAATCGACGATCGGTCCGAGGCCTTCGCGGCGCACCTTCTCGATCGTCTCGTACCGCCCCTTGCGCGCTTCCTCGGTGTCGGCGGTCTCGCGCGTGTCGATGAGGATAAAGCCGGCGATCCGCTCCGGCGCCAGCCGCGCCGCGGCGAAGCAGACGTAGCCACCCATCGACATCCCGGCAAACGTCGCCCGCTCGATACCGCGCCGGTCCAGCTCCGCCAGCACGAACCGCGCGTAGTCGTCCATCGACAGCTCACGTTCGGCCGCACGCGTCCGCCCGAACCCCGGCAGGTCCGGCATGAGATGCCGCACCCCCTGAATCGCAAGCTGCGGACGAAACATCTCGGAAGCGAGCGGAAAGCCGTGAATCCAGACGACAGGCACGCCGGCGCCGGAGTCGGTGACGTGGAGGTTCATGGGGGGATCGTAGCAGGAAGGAGTTGGGCGGTTGGCGGTTGGGCGGTTGGGCGGAGGTAAAGGCGCCGGACAGTTGGTCATCCGCGCCGGGATTCTGCTCCCGCCCAACCGCCCAACTGCCAACCGCCCAAGTCCTTCCTGCTACGATCCCCCCCATGCACACCCTCTGGAACCCGGCCGACCGCGCGGAGTTGCTGCGACGCTTCGAAGCCCTGAGCCCGGACGCGAAGGCGCGCTGGGGTCGCATGCGCTGCGAGCAGATGCTGGAGCACATGGTGGAGGGTATGCGTCTCGGGCTCGGCGAGTTCCCGACGCGCTCCATCAAGACGGTGGCCCGCTTCTGGCCGCTCAACGTGCTCTTCGTCTACCTGCTGCCCTGGCCGCACGGAGCGCCCGGCCCCCGCGAGATCACGAACCGCGACACGACGAAACGCGACTGGCAGTCGAACCTGGCCGAGCTCCGCCGCACGTACGACGACTTTGCCAGACGCACCCCCGGCGGCGCCTGGCCCGAACATCCCCTCTTCGGCACGATGAGCGGCAAAGCGTGGGGCCGCCTCGGCTGGCGCCACTCGGATCATCATTTGAGGCAGTTCGGGGGGTAGGGAGAGGCAGAGGCGGTTTCTGGTTGTTGGTTTTTGGTGAGGCCCGGCTCCCCACCAACAACCGAAAACCAAAAACCAACAACCGCGAGCTCCGCGAGCGCCAAACATGCACCCCCTCGACCTCACGATCATCCTTCTCTACCTCGCGGCGGTCGTCGGCGCGGGGATGTGGTTTGGGCGGCGGCAGAAGACGACGGCCCGGTATTTCACGGCGGGGCATTCGGTGCCGTGGTGGGCGATTGCGGCGTCCATCGTGGCGACGGAGACGTCGACCGTCACGTTCATCTCCGTGCCGGGGATCGCGTACGCGCAGGGCGGGAACTTCACCTTCCTGCAGCTCGTGCTCGGGTATCTCGTGGCGCGGGTGATCATCGCCACGGTGTTCATGCCCTGGTACTTCGCGGGGGAGCTGGTCACGGTGTACGAACTGCTGCATTCGCGGTTCGGGGCGAGCGTGCGGGGGCTGGCGGCGTCGCTGTTCGTGGTGATGCGCACGATCGGCGACGGCATCCGCCTGCTGCTGACGGGGCTCGTCGTGGCGGCCGTCTTCCGCAGCATCGGCGCGACGGCAGCCGTGAGCGGGGCGGTGATCGCCCTCGGCGCGATCATGATCGTCTTCACGCTCGCGGGCGGCATCGAGGCCATCGTCTGGATCGAGGTCGTGCAGCTCGCGATCTACATCACCGGGGCGCTCGCCGCCGGCGTCGTGCTGCTGCAGCATGTCGGCTTCGGCGAGGCGATTGCGATCGGCGAGGCGGCCGGCAAGTTCACGTTCTTCGACTTTGCGCTCGACCCGAAAAAGACCTACGGCTTCTGGGCCGGACTGATCGGCGGGACGTTCCTCACGCTCAGCACGCACGGGACGGATCAGTACCTCGTGCAGCGGTACCTCTGCACCGACCGGCCGCGCAACGCGGCGAAGGCGCTGCTGGTCTCGGGCGTCGTGGTGCTGGTGCAGTTCGCCGCCTTCCTGTTCATCGGCGTGCTGCTGTTCGCCTTCTACCGCCCCGACCTGCACGAGGCCGTCCGCTTCACCAGCACCGATCAGGTCTTCCCCGACTTCATCACCCGTCATCTCCCGATTGGCCTCTCCGGGCTCGTCGTGGCGGCCATTCTCGCGGCGGCGATGTCGTCGTCGCTCAACGCCATCGCCGCGACGGTGGTGGCCGATCTCTACCGGCCGATCGTGCGCGGACGGGACGATCGCCATTACCTGCGCGTTTCGTATGTCGTGACCGTCATCGCCGGCATCGCGCAGATCGCGGTCGGCGTGGCCATGCAGCACGAGAACCGCGCGGCGGTGAATACGGCTCTCTCCGTGGCCTCACTGATCAACGGCCCGATCCTCGGCGTCTTCTTCCTCGGCGCGCTGAAACGGGGACGCACCGCCGCGGCGCTGATCGCCATGACGTGCGGCCTGGCGGTCGTCCTCTCCGTGGCCTTCCTGACCAAGACCGCCTGGCCGTGGTACACGGTTATCGGGTCGCTGACGACGCTCGGCGTGGGGTTGATCGTTGCGCTGACGGGCGGCGATGGGACAGATGGGATGCGTGCGGATGAACGTCGCTGAGAAGGTCGGACAGCTCTTTGTGGTGGCGGCGCCGCCGGACGATCATCTCGTGCGCTGCGTCCGCGATCACCACGTGGGGGGCGTGATCTGGCTGCCGGCGACGGCCCGCCACGCGCGGGCGGTGACGGCGCAACTGCAGGCGCTCGCGAAGACGCCGCTCCTCGTCAGCGCCGATCTCGAATCGGGCCTCGGCATGCGCATGACCGACGCCACCTGGTGGCCGCCGGCGATGGCCGTCGCGGCCACGGGCGACCCGCGGCTGGCGTACGAGATGGGACGCATCACGGCCGTCGAAGCGAGTGCCGTCGGCATCAATCACATCCTGGCCCCGGTGGCGGACGTGAACGTCGATCCGGCCAACCCGGTGATCAACACGCGCAGCTTCGGCGCAGAGGCGCACGAGGTGGCGAGGTACGTCGCCGAGTTCGTGCGCGGCGTGCAGTCGGAGGGGCTGCTGGCGACGGCGAAACATTTTCCCGGTCACGGCGATACCCGCGTCGATTCGCACCGCGCGCTGCCGGTGCTCGACGTCACGCGCGAGCGGCTCGACGCGGTGGAGCTGGTGCCCTTTCGCGCGGCGATCGAAGCGGGAGTGGCCACGGTGATGATCGGCCACCTGGCCGTGCCGGTGCTCGATCCGACGCTGGCGCCGGTCATCGACGCCGACATCGCGTACGGCACGCACGCCGACGAAGTGACGCACGGCGGCACGCTGCCGGCGACGGTCTCGTCGCGCGTGATCGTCGACCTGCTGCGGGGAGAGCTCGGGTTTCAGGGGCTCGTCGTCAGCGACGCGTTCGACATGGGCGGCGTGGCCTCGCACTTCGACGCCGGCGAAGCAGCCGTGCGGGCCATCGAAGCGGGGATGGACCAGATCCTCATGCCCGCTGACGTGGAGATGGCGATTGCGGCGGTGCATGCGGCCGTGGCATCGGGGCGGATCGGCCAGGCGCGACTCGATGAGGCGGTGGAACGGGTGCTCGAGGCCAAGCGGCGCGTGCGCTTCGAGCCGGCTGATTTTGCGCTGATCGATCGCGCGGAGCATCTCGCGCTCGCCGAGGAGATCGCACGGAAGGCGGTGCAGGTGGTGCGCGATGAGCATGGGTTGCTGCCGCTGCGCGGGAACGTGGAGACGTTCGTGGCCACCGATTACGAGGAGGAGAACCCTCTCGGCGAGCTGCGCGACGCACGGTTCATCGGGCCGCGGACGGCGTTCGAGGAGATCCGCGGTCTGGGTGAGAGCGCGGACGTGCTCGTGCTGGCGCTGGCCGCCCGGCCGAAATCGGGCGCGGGGCGCATCAGCGTGCCGCCTGCCGCGCAGGAGCTGTTCGAGCGGTTCGCCAGGAAGACGGTGGTGATCTCGTTCGGCAGCCCGTACATCCTGGCGGACGCGCCCACGTACATTCGCGCGTACGGCATTCAGCCGGTGCTGCAGAGGGCCGCCCTGCGGCTGCTGCACGCGTAGCCATCTCGGAGTGCGGTGGCGAACGGAGGGTGTCTCAAAACGGAGCGCACACACTCTGATGGCCTGATTAGAAACCGGCGCCTGCGGGCGCAGACAGACAAGAGTGTCTGTCCCACATTGAATGCCAGCGTGCCCGCGGGTGC
>DASWMP010000037.1:0-9606 GCA_036399695.1 Thermoanaerobaculia bacterium
TCCCTTCGAGGAGCCGGGCGCCTGCGGCGCCGACAGACAAGAGTGTCTGTCCTACATTGAAACATCCGGCGAGAACTGAATGTAGGACAGACACTCCTGTCTGTCCGCGCCCGCAGGCGCCGTTTTGAGACACCCTCCGAAAGCCACCGCTCTGCTACACGTGTAAAAGAGCGGTGGCATTCGGAGGGTGTCTCAAAACGGAGCGCACACACTCTGATGGCCTGATTAGAAACCGGCGCCTGCGGGCGCAGACAGACAAGAGTGTCTGTCCCACATTGAATGCCAGCGTGCCCGCGGGTGCCCGAAATTCGGCGGAATCTGAATGTGGGACAGATACTCCTGTCTGTCCGCGCCCGCAGGCGCCGGTTCATCGACGGCAGAACCAAGGGAGTAGATCGAAACGCACCGTTTTGAGACACCCTCCTTTCGCCACCGCACTCCGAGATCGCTCCGGGCCGGCGGGAACCCAAAGTGCGCACGCGGGACAGGGGTTGCCTGTCCCGCGTGCTGCAAGGTCACTTCCGGAGTGCCACGACTGCCACGCCGGCCAGCATGACGGCCAGGAGCAGCATCATTGCCGGGGAGATCGCCGGCACGGCTTCGACCGTGGCGCTGGCGTCGATCGTCACGGTGGCGGTGGACGGCGAGCCGAGGGCGGCGCCGTTGGGGTTCGAGAGGGTGACGGTGAACGACTCCGCCGCCTCGCCGATGCCGTCGTTGGTGATGGAGACGACGAAGGACTTCGGGGCGTTGTCGCCGTCGGCCCAGTTCAGCGTGCCGCTGACGGGCGTAAAGTCGGCGGCCGTCGCGCTGCCGGGGTTCGTGGTGTAGTCGACGGAGGCGGGCCCGGACGAGCCGCCGGTGCGGTTCACGGTGATCGTCACACTGCCGGCGGCTTCCGTGGTGCTGTACGTCGGGGAGGTAAAGGCGAACGTGCCCGCGGTGTCGTCGTCGTTGATCGTGACGGTATTCGTCGTGTTCGGCCCGAGCGTGGCACCGATGGCGTTCGACAGCGTCACGGTGAAGTTCTCGGCACCTTCGATGAGCGCGTCCTGGGTAATCGTGATGACGATCTGCTTCGGCGTAGCGTCGCCGGCCACCCAGTTGAGCGTACCGTTCTGCGTCACGTAGTCGGTGCCGCCGGTGGCGCTGCCGCTGGTCGTCCCGAAGTCGACCGAGGCCGCGCCGGTCGAGCCGCCGGTGCGCGTGACCGTCAACGTCACGGTGCCGGCGCCTTCGTTGACCGAGGCCACGGTGGTGCTGAACTGCACGACGCCAGTGCTGTCGTCATCGTTGATCGTGACGGTCGCGGTCGCGGGGAAGCCCAGCGTGGCGCCGGTGGCGTTCGAGAGTGCGACGGTGAAGTTCTCCGCTCCTTCGATCAGCAGGTCATCCGTGATGGCGATGACGATCTGCTTCGGCGCGGCATCCCCGGCGATCCAGTTCAGCGTGCCGTTCTGCGGCGTGTAATCGGCGGCGGTGGCGCTGCCCGGCACGGTCGTGTAATCGACCGAGGCCGCGCCGGTCGAGCCGCCGGTGCGGTTCACCGTCAGCGTGACGGTGCCGGCGGCTTCGTTCACCGAGGCGACGGCGGACGCGAAGCCGACGGTGCCGCCCGGCGGGACGTCGTCGTCGATGAGCGAGTAGGTGGCGGTCGTCTGCGACCCGAGATTCGTATTGCCCGGTGCCGAGAGAGCGATGGTGAACGTCTCCGTGCCCTCGGGCAGGGCGTCGTTGATCACGTTGAACGACACGAACTTCGTGGCCGTATCGTTCGCCGCCCAGGTGACGGTGCCGTTGACCAGCGCGTTGTAATCGACGCCGCCGTTCGTGGCCGTCCCGTCCGTGATCGTGTACTGCACGCTGGCCGGCTCGGTGCCGCCGGTGCGGGAGATGCTGAACGAGCCGAAGGCCGACGATTCGCTGCTGCTGAACGTGGGACTCGTGAGCTGCACCGTCCCGACGATCGGGCCGCTCACGATGGCCGCGCAGTTCGAGAACTCGGAGGTGTTGTTCGCCGTGTCGCGGGCCGTGGCGGTGATGAAACCGGTCGTCGGGCCCGGCAGCGTGCGGCTGAAGGCGATGTTGCCCAGGGCGTTCGTCGACACGGCCAGCGAGCCGAGATACGTCTGCCCTTCGCCGAAGCCGGAGGGATCGCAGACGGTGCTCGCGTAGAACTCGAGCGTGAAATTGCTGTTCGGCGTGCTGTTGAAGTTCCCGTCGATCGTGACGTTGCCGCCGCTTTCGGTCGCCGAATGGAGGACCGGAAAATTCTGGAGGTTGTTCTCGCCTGCATCTGGGTCGCCGGCGTCGTTCGCGGTCACACCGTCGCTGTTCAGGTCGATGGCCAGGCCGGCGTTGTTGAAGAAGGAGTTTTGCGAGATGAGGACGTTCGTCGTATCGCTGAACAGCGAAACGCCGGTGCCCGGAACGTTGATGCTGTTGGCGATGACGTTGCCGACCACCGAGTTGGCACTGCCGGGGTTCGCACCGATCGACACGTTCGTGCTGTTCGGGATCGCGGTCGTGCCGTCGGCGCCGACGCCGATCAGGTTGCCGCGGATGTCGTTGCCGGTCGAGCCGCCGAGGATCGACACGCCCGGATTGCAGCCGGCGATGACGTTGCCTTCTCCCGCACCGGCACCGCCGACCGTCACGTTGTCGGAAAAGAAGATCTGGACGCAGCTCCCGGTACCACGGTCGAGGAGCCCCGTCACGTCGGTACCGATGTAGTTGCCGATGATGTCGGTTCCATCCATGCCGTTGCTGGTGATCTGGCCGTTGCCGTTGCCGCCGACCACGTTGCGCTGGTTGGGACCCGTGCCGCCGACGATGTTGTTCAGCGAGGCGAACATGAAAATGCCGCCCGACGCGTTCGGAACGGCGGTCGTGCCGTCGGTGTCGAGGCCGATCCAGTTGCCGTAGAACTGGTGGTTGTCGGAGTTGTCGGTGTGAATGCCGTCACCCGTGAAACCGTTGATCACCAGGCCGCGGATGATGCTGCCATCGGACCCGTTGACGAGATGGAAGCCGTCGGTGCCGGCGGCCACGATCGCGGTGCCGGTGATCTCGATCAAAGGCGTGCCGGCGAAGCCGGGCTGCGACCAGCCGTCGATCGTGACTGGCGCGACGATGTCGGGCAGTTCCGAGGCCAGCGCGATCGTGTGCGGGCCGGCGCCCGCAATGTTGAAGTTGATGACCGAGCCCGGCGCGGCGTTCGCGCCGATGATCGCCTGACGCAGCGTGCCGGCGCCGGCATCAGCGACGGAGGTGACGGTAAACGTTGCGGCGGAGAGCGAAACAGCAGACAGGGAGATCGCGCACAGGAGCGCCAGTACCCGTAATTTCATACGTGTTCGTAGTCCTTCGTTGATTTGAATCAACCGGGAGCGGGAAACCGATTGCCGGGGAGGGTGCCGAGACGGTAGTGTAACGTCCGAAACGGACTTCGTCACCAGTTTAAGAGTGTGGTTGCGGGGGGACGACCGGGACCTATGGGACAGATGGGACCTATAGGACTGATGAAAGGTGGAGCGGAGCCAGCGGCCCCATCGGTTCCATTGCGCATTTCTCACACCGCGCCTCATTCCGGCCCTCCACCACCTGCGCTAGGCTGCGCGCATGGCCGCCCGCCCCACGAAAGCCGAACTCGCTGCCGCGCACGGCAAGACGCTCCCGGACATCATCGCGCCGGGGCTCGACGTGCTCTTCTGCGGGATCAATCCCGGTCTCTACACGGCGGCGGTGCAGCAGCACTTCGGCCGTCCCGGCAACCGCTTCTGGCCCACACTCCACCGCGCCGGCTTCACCCCTCGCCTCTTCCACCCCTCCGAGCAACACGAGTTGCTGAAGCTCGGCTACGGCATCACGAACGTCGTGGCCCGCGCGACCGCCGCGGCCGCGGAGCTGACGCCCGAGGAGCTGCTCGCCGGCGCCAACACGTTGATGCGCAAGGTGCTGAAGTACAAGCCGCGCTATCTGGCCATCGTCGGCATCGGCGCCTACCGCACCGCCTTCGAACGGCCGAAAGCACGTCTCGGCCTGCAGGACGAAACGATCGGCGACACGCTCATCTGGGCACTCCCCAATCCCTCGGGCCTCAACGCGAACTACCAGCCCGCGGCGCTGGTGGAGCTGTTCGCCGAACTGCGTGCGGCGCTCTGACTCGAAAATCTCGGAGATTGGGCGCGCCGTCGCGCGTACAGCCAGGGCGCGTTTGCGTCTACACTGATCGCGAGATTCGTCCAGGAGATCCCCTAATGTCCGTTGCTTTCTTTCGTGGCGTCGACCAGCGGCGTGGTCGGGGAACGGCGAAGGAGGGGTAGCGATCAACCTCGGCTGGTTGCCGCAGAGCGTGCCCGACGCGCTGCGCGACTGGAAAGAGCTCGCGCCGGATGCAAACCCCGACGACGCACCGAAAAAGCGCGTACACGACTTCGTCTTCCCCGCACCCTGACGCTCGGTTTCGAGCAGGTGGGGCAGACGAAGTTGAATGCCGGCGACATCCGCGGCGCGCTCGATGAGTTCCGCCGCCTCGCCGCGCTGCATCCGAAGGAAGCGCAGCATCACATCGAGATTGCCAAAGCGCTGCTCGCCGGCGGCCTCGGCGACGCGGCACGCGAAGAGATCCGCCGCGCCGTCACGATCGAGCCGAAGAACGCCCGCGCCCATCAGGTCATGGGTGCGATCCTCTTCCACGATTCGCTCGGACGCCCGTACCGGAAGGGCTTCGACCGCAAGGGCGCAATCGCCGCGTACCGCAAAGCGAAGGAGCTCGACCCCGAGGACTACGGCATCCGCGCGGCGCTGGTGAGCGCCCTCACCTACGGTGACGACGGCTTCCGTTTCAGCCCCACGGCCAATCTCGCCGAGGCCGTCAAAGAGATTCTGGCGATGCCGAAAGAGCTGGGGGACGCCGGCAAGGCCGTCCTGCCGGAGCTCACGCTCGTCTACTCGCACATGGGCCGCTTTGACGAACTGCGCAAGCTGGCGCCGACGCTCGACGACGAGACCCAGCGCGACCTGGCCCGCATCATCGCCACCGCGGCCCTGGACGGCACCGACGCCGCCCTGCGCGAGCTCGGCGCGTTCGACCAGCAGACGAAGCGCCGCTATGCGTCCGGGGCCGGGGCGACGTTGATGCAACTGCGCCTGTATCCGGCCGCCGCGGCGGCCATGGATCTCGCGGTCCGCGGCACCGACAAGGCAGCAGCGCAGCGTCCCTTCATCGACATCCTCACGAAGCTCAAGCGGAGCGAAGAGCTGCCGGTCGACTCCGGCCCGCGCAGCGTGATCGGGACCCTCCTGTCGGCGACGATCACGGGGGACGTCGACAAGTTGAGACAGCTCGTGCCTCGCGATATGCCGGACAGCGAGAGCGGCATGGAAGAGTTCATGGACCTCGACCTCCGTCCGCCGGACGAGCTTCCGCCGCCCGTCTTCGGCGATCTCCTGGCGACGATGATGGACGTGCAGCAGGAGGGAGACGACGACACCGGCTACCGCCTCCGGCTGCGCATGCTGGGCATGGCTGCCGACGTCGATGCCCCGGTCATGCTCGTCCGGCGTGAGGACGAGCGCTGGGTCATCCGCGGCTCGGACGCCGACGAGCTGACCGGCGATACGGTGCTGGCCATGGCCGGCCGTGGCGAGCTGGAGCCCGCACGCAAGTGGCTCAACTGGGGACGCGAGGACGCGAAGGGGGGCACCAGCGACGATCCGCTCGAAGGCCTCGCCTTCGCGGCGCTCTGGCCGAAGTCCAAGGCCACGGCCACGGCGCAGGAGATCCGGATCGCCGCGGCTTCGCTGACCATGCCCTCGAAAGAGAGCGAGGCGATCCTCCTCGCGGCACGCGATCAGGTGCCGAGCGAGACCGCCAGAGCGAGCGTCGACCTGGCCCTCGCGGCGATGTACGAGAAGCAGAAAGACTTCCCGAAGATGCTCGCCGTCACGACCCGTCTCGTCGCCGCCCAGCCCGAATCGCCGACTGCCTTCTCCCGCCACATCGACGCACTCGTGGCGAACAGCAAGACGGCAGACGCCATGGTGCTGGCAAAGCACCGCCTCGAACGGCTGCCGAAGGATCGCGACGCCATCCGCGCGCAGAGGCTCATCGCCTCGGCCAGCGGCGACTACGACGCCGCGCAGCAGTACGCCGTGCGGATCATCGACGAGCTGCGCCCGGAGAACGCCGACTACACGACCGCCGCCTGGCTGGCCCTCTTCACCGGAAAGCAGCTCGACCGTGCCATCGAGCATGCGCAACATGCGGTCAGCCCGCAGAACAAGTCCGCCGACAAGACCGGCCGCGCCGCCCGGACACTGGCCGCGCTGTACGCCGAGACCGGCCGGAGCGTCGAAGCACGCACCGCGCTCCTGGAGACCCTCGACGGCAGCCGCAAGAGCGCCCTGCACGAAAGCGATTGGTACATCCTCGGCAGGATCGCCGAGAACTACGGCGTGAACGACTTCGCGATTGCCGCCTACCGCAAAGCGTCCAAGACAAACGAAAAAGCCACCTCCAGCGAGCTCGCCCGCAAGCGCCTGGCCGTGCTGGAGCCGGTGAGAAAGTAGCGATCAATCTCGGAGAGCGGTGGCTATCCGGAGGGTGTCTCAAAACGGAGCGCACACACTCTGATGGCCTGATTAGAAACCGGCGCCTGCGGGCGCAGACAGACAAGAGTGTCTGTCCTACATTAAATGCCAGCGTGCCCGCGGGTGCCCGATATTCGGCGGAATCTGAATGTGGGACAGACACTCCTGTCTGTCCGCGCCCGCAGGCGCCGGTTCATCGACGGCAGAACCACGGGAGTAGATCGAAACGCACCGTTTTGAGACACCCTCCTATCCGCCGTCGCTCTCCGAGATGATGCCTCCCTACCGCGACGGGTCTTTCTTCAACGACAGGTACTCCAGCTTCTCCGGTCCTCCGATGGCGATCACGTAGTACTTGCCGGCCGGCCACGTGTACGTGTGCGTGGCCCCGGCGTTCTTGTGCTCGGCCCCGGCCACGTCGAGGACATCCGCGTAGCGCACCGGCGCCCCTTCCGGTTTCGCCACGGCCGTCACGTAGCGCACCGTCCAGTCGGGGTCGTAGCCGACGATCAGCGAGGCGAACCGCGGATCGTCGACGGTCCAGATTTCCTGCTGTTTGCGCTCCTCCCGCTCGAACTTCCCCCGCTCCGCGAGCGCCGTGCGCACCTCGGCGCGCGGCATGTTCAGCCGCACGCCGAGGATGTCCTCGGGCGCCGTTCGGGACGGAGCAGGCGGAGCGCCGGAGCGCGACGTCGCGCAGGAGGCCAGCAGCAGCGCCAGCAACACGGCAGCGAATGCGCGCATCGTCATTACGTCACTTCACGTAAGCGCGCACGACGTTCGAGTAGCTCGAGGCGCCGTTCGCGTTCACTGCCTTCACGCGGTAGTAGTACGTCGTCCTGCGCGCCACCGTCCCGTCGACATAGCTGCTGTTCGGCGTCGTGACGACCGGGGCGAAGCCGGACGTCGCCGACAGCGAGCGCTCGATGGCGAAGCCGGTCTCGTTCGTCGCCTGATCCGTCCAGCTCAGCGTCACGTTCGACTTCGTCGGCGACGCGAAGAGTGCCGTCGGCGCGTTCGGCTCGTCGTACGCCGAGAGGAGCGTCCGCCCCGCGCTCTGGCGGATGATCGTCGCCACCGTGGTGCCGTCGTTATCGTAGCTGTCGAGCAGCCCGTCCGCCACACCGCCGGCGCCCGTGCGGTCCACGCCGGCGCGGCAATCGGCGCTCACGCAGCCGTCCGCGAAGCCAGCCAGCGGGCGGCCCTGCGCGTCCATCTCCAGGTCGTTGAAGTCGAGCAGATTGCGCGTGCCGGAGGGGCAGGTCGTCCCCTGCGTACAGACGACGCCGCGCTGCACCGGATCGTTCGCCGTCGCGTTCACCGTCACCCAGCTCGCGCCGCCGTCGTACGTCGTGGCGATGTAGCCGTGCCACGTGCCGTTGAAGGCCATGTCCGTCCCGACGCCGTTCGCGCCCGGCGTCGAGCTGCCGAGCCAGAACATCGCCGCGCGGTCCGGATCGCCGGCGACGACTGCGGCGAACACGCCGTTCTGCACGTTCTGGCTGTGGCCGACGTTCGCCGGCGTCGACCAGCTCGCGCCGCGGTTGTGCGACACCGCCACGCGCGCCGTGCCGTCGCCGTTCACGAAGCCCATGTAGACCGTGCCGTCGCTGGCGATCCCGACCGAAGGATCGGTCGCGCCGGCCGTGCTGCCCGGCACCGGGCGGATGCTCCACGTCAGGCCGTTGTCTTCCGACACCGCGACCGCCTGCTGGCCGCCGCAGTTCTTGTTCGGGACGTACACCGTGCCGTCCGGCGCGACCTTGATGTGGCCGTGCAGGCCGTTGCACTGCGTCAGGTTCCACATCGGCACGGCCACGTCGAACGTCAGCCCGCCGTCGCGGCTCAGCGCGATCTCGGCCAGACCGATGTCCTGCGAGGCGTAATAGACGGCGTTCGGATACGCGGTCAGCGGCCCGCGCAGCAGCACGCCCGGCTTGAACGGCCCGCCGCCGACGGTCTGGTGATCGACGCCGGAGTTGACGCCCGCGCCCATGCTCGGCGTCCAGGTCTCGCCGTCGTCGTCGGTGAACGCCATCAGGCTCACCTTGGCCGGCAGGAGCTGCGACACGAAGGTGCGGCCGGTCTTGTTGTCGGTGAAGAGGATCGGATCGAAGGTCGTGATGGAGGTCGTGAGCCCCGAGCGATCGGTCCAGGTAGCGGCGCCGGTGGCGTCGTTGAAGCCGTTCACCCGCAGCGTCTCGAGGCCGGCGATGAACATCACGTTCCCGCTGCCCCAGTTCACACCCAGCGTCGGCTCGCCCGCGCCCTGGCCGAGCGGCGCCGGGGCGGCGAAGTTCGCGTACGACGGCGGCCGCACGCCCGATACCGGCGGCGGGTTGTCCGCGACGGCCGTGACGACTTCCGCCTTCCCCTTGTACTGATCGCCGAGGCCGACGAATGTGACGACGCGGACCGCGTAGGTCCCGGGGCCGCTCTTCGAGACCTCGATCTCCGCCGCCTCGGACGTGGTCGTCCCCTGCGCGGACGTCGCCACCAGCGGGCCCGTCACCGTGTCCTTATGGATGTAGAGGTCGTAATCGGTCACCGGCAGGAGCCAGGAGAGCGAGACGCGCGCGTTCTTCCCGTTCCAGTCGGCGGCGGTGCCGCCAAAGGTGATGAGGAACGTGTCGCAGTTGACGCCTTCGACGCAGGTGGTCTCGGCTTCGGGCGACGCCCCGCCGAGGGCGGTGCCGTTCCAGGTGAGAGCGGACGTGCTGCCCGCGGAAAGCGTTCCGGAGGAAGGGGACGAAGCCCCGAGCGGGAACGCGGCAACGATGAGAACGACGACAGCCACTAGCGAGAGCCGAACGCGCATGAACGATTACCTTTCTCTTTTTCGAGATGGGCAGGAAAGAAAGCAAAGCTCAGGCCAGTAGTAACACTACTGCTGAAAGTGGTCACTCGGGCAGATCGAGTGGAGGACGGACAATCTTGTCCGTCACGCGAGGAAGCACCCGAAGCGAACCGCCGTCCGCGGAGGTGCAGCGTTCTTGCGTCATTTCGCGCGTG
>DASWMP010000038.1:0-9623 GCA_036399695.1 Thermoanaerobaculia bacterium
CCGATATTCGGCGGAATCTGAATGTGGGACAGACACTCCTGTCTGTCCGCGCCCGCAGGCGCCGGTTCATCGACGGCAGAACCAAGGGAGTAGATCGAAACGCACCGTTTTGAGACACCCTCCGTTCGCCACCGCACTCCGAGATCACTGACTCTCGACCAGCGAGTTCAGGTCCGCCAGCAGCCGCTCCAGCGGCAACCGGTATCCCTCCGCCACTTCCCGCAGGGTCTCGATCTCCGCCGAGGAGCAGCCGGCGCAGCCGCCGATGTGGTACGCGGCGAACACCCAGCGCGCACTCGGGTGCAGCGCGAGCGCCTCGTTGACGCGCATCTCAGGGGTGAACCGGGTCACGATCGAATGATTCTACAATCGCGGCGATGAAAGTCCGGCTTCTGCTGTTCGCCGTCCTCCGCGATATCGCCGGCACCGGGAACCTGACTCTCGAGCTGCCGGCGGGCGCGACGGCGCGCGACGTCTGGAGCGACCTTCGTGCGCGGCATGCGCAGCTCGCCGATTACGCGCTGCCGCCCATGACCGCCATCAACGAGAGCTACGCCGCCCCCGATACCGTGCTGCAGGAAGGCGACGAGCTGGCCTTCATCCCGCCGGTTGCCGGCGGCTGACAATCCATGAGCTACTTCACCGACGACCCGATCGAGCCTCGCGCCCTCGTCGAGCGCGTGATGCGCCAGAGCGACGGCGCGTACGTCCTGTTCGAAGGCGTGGTCCGCAATCATCACGAGGGGAAGGCCGTCGAGTCGATCCTCTATGAGGCGTACCGTCCGATGGCGGAGAAGGAGATGGCGGCAATCGTGCTGGACGTGGAGCGTCAGTTTCCCGACGTCGCCCTCGCCGTCGTCCATCGTCTCGGCCTGCTGCACGTCGGGGACGCCTCGATCGCCATCGTCTGCGCCTCGCCGCATCGCGCTGAAGCGTTCGCCGCCTGCCGCATGACGATCGATCGCATCAAGGAAACTGTTCCGATCTGGAAGAAGGAGCGTGGACCCGGCGGCGAAGAATGGGTCGGCTGGGCGAACTGCAAACATGTCGAGCACCAACGTTCGTGACGATCAACTCCCCCGCGGAGCCGGTAGCGGCGCGGCCGATACGCGCCCGCTGCCCGCCGCCACGGTCCTCGTCCTGCGCGACGATCCGTTCGAAGTCCTCATGCTGCGCCGCACGGAGACCAGCTCGTTCGTGCCCGGCGCCTGGGTGTTCCCGGGCGGCGTGATGGAGCAGATCGACCGCGATCTCTCGACGGAGCTGCTCGGCGGCTCGTTCCTCGGCGCAATGCGCGTGACCGCCGCGCGCGAGCTGTTCGAAGAGACGGGCCTCTGGCTCGGCGAGCCGCTCGAAGACGCGGAATCGAAACGGCGCCGTCTCCTTGCCGGCAGCCTCTCGTTCCGCAGCATCCTCAACGACTCCCCGGTGCAGTTCGACCAGCTCGTCTGGACGGCGCGGTGGATCACGCCGGTGGCCATCCCGAAACGCTTCGATACCTACTTTTTCCTGGCCAAGGTGCCGCGCGGCGCCGTCGCCACGGCAGAGGAGAGCGAATCGGTGGAAGCGCTCTGGATCTCGCCGGAGCATGCGCTCGCAAGGCACGCCGCCGGAGAACTGGGCATGGTCCTGCCGACGATCAAGAACCTCGAGGCCATCACCGGCTTCCACTCCGCTGAGGCGCTGCTCGATTCGCGGCGCGGCGTGGAAGTCCCGGCCATCGAGCCGGTGCTGATCGTGGAGAACGGCCAGAAGAAGATCGTGATCCCCTGACAGACATCCGCTGATGCACATCCGCCGTCTCACCGCCCCGAACCCCGGCCCGTTCACGCTCGACGGCACGCAGACGTATCTCCTCGGCGAAACCGCCGTGCTCGATCCCGGTCCGGCCATCGACCGGCACATCGAGGCCATCCTCGCCGCGCAGCCACGCCTGACGACGATCCTCATCACCCACCGCCACGACGACCACGCGCCGGCGGCCGTTGCGATCCGCAAGCGCACCGGCGCGAAGGTCTACGCGCCGAAGAACGTGCTGGACGACAGGACAGTGGACGTGCGCATCGCCGGCGGCGAGGAGCTGCTCGTCGACGGCGAGCCGGTGGAGGTCATCGCCACGCCCGGTCACACGAACGAGCACGTCTGCTTCCTGACGCGCGACGGCGATCTCTTCACCGGCGACACGGTCCTCGGCAGCGGTACGACGGCCATCTTCCCGCCGGACGGCCACATGGGCGATTACCTGCGCTCGCTGGCCACGCTGCGCGCGCGCAATCCGAAACGCATCTATCCCGCGCACGGTCCGATCCGCGAGGAGGCCGTGGCGCTGATCGACGAGTACATCGCCCACCGCCTGGAGCGCGAACGGCAGATCGTGGAGGCCGTCGCCGCCGGCGACACGACCGTCGGCGCGATGCGCAAGCGCATCTACCCCATTCTCGACCCCAGGCTGCACCGCGCGGCGGAGATTCAACTGACCGCGCACCTCGTCAAGCTCCGCGAAGAAGGCCGGGTACCGTGACCCGTGCTTCTATGTAGGACAGACACTCTTGTCTGTCCGGTGTACCGGTACACGGGACAGACAAGAGTGTCTGTCCTACATTCAAAGCAAGCCATTTGTCCCATCTGTCCCATAGCTCCCATCCCTCCCATAGAATGCCCCCGACATGCGACGACACAAAGACTTCATCGAAATTCACGACTACACCGCGGACGAGGTCCAGGAGATCTTCGAGCTCGCCCGCGACATGAAGGCCGACCCGAAAAAATTCAACACCGTCCTGCAGGGACAGACGCTGGCGATGATCTTCGAGAAATCGTCGACCCGCACGCGCGTCTCCTTCGAGGTCGGGATGTACCAGCTCGGCGGGCACGCGCTGTTCCTCTCGGCGCGCGACATCCAGCTCGGCCGCGGCGAGCCGATCTACGACACGGCCAAAGTGCTGGCCCGCTACGTGGACGGCATCATGGCCCGCACGTTCGCGCACAAGACCGTGACCGACCTCGCCGAATACGCGAAGGTGCCGGTCATCAACGGCCTCACCGATCTCTCGCACCCCTGCCAGGCCATGACCGACTACTTCACGGCCTGGGAGAAGTTCGGCGGCGAGCTGAAAGGACGCAAGATCGCCTACGTCGGCGACGGCAACAACATGGCGCACTCGCTCATGTTCGGCGCGCCGAAAGTGGGCATGGACATCTGGATCGCCACGCCGCCGAGCTACAAGCCGGACCCGCAGGTCACGGCCCAGGCGCAGGCCGACGCCGAAGCCCTCGGCCGCAAGGTCGTGATCACGGAATCGATGGAGGACGCGATCCGCGACGCCGACGTCGTCGAGACGGACGTCTGGGCCTCGATGGGACAGGAAGAGGAAGCCGAGAAGCGCCACCGCGACTTCCGCGGCTGGATGATCGACGCCCGCTTCATGTCGCTGGCCAAAAAGGATTCGATCTTCCTCCACTGCCTGCCCGCCCATCGCGGCGAGGAAGTTGCAGCCGAGGTCATCGATGGCCCGCAGTCGGTCATCTATGACGAAGCCGAAAATCGCCTGCACATCCAGAAGGCGATCATGGCCACACTGATGAAGAAGTAGGCAGTGCGCAGTTGGCAGTCGGCAGGAAAAGCGCCTTCTGCCAACCGCCAACTGCCAACCGCCAACTAACGCATGCCTGACCCTCAAACCCGCCATACGCGCGGCCTCATCGTCGTGATCGTCCTGGGCGTGATTTTCTTCACGCTGCTCGGGCTGATCATCCTCAAATCCGGCGAGAAACGGCCGGAAGGGCCCGCGATCAACGAGACGCTGACGGTGCTGCCCATGCGCATCCGCGTGCGCACCGAGGCGAATGCGCGTGCGCCTGTGGTGGCGACGGTGAACGGCGGACAGCAGGTGCTGATGCTCGAGGACCAGGGGGCGTGGGTGCGCGTGCGTACCGCCGGCGGGCTGGAAGGTTGGGCCGAGCGGGCGAATCTCGAGCGCACCATCGAACAGGAGCGCCGGCTGGCCCGTTTCGCCGCCATCCGCAAGCTCCCGCCGCTCGAAGGCAACGCCAACGACCGGACGCAGCTCTTCGCCGGCCCCGGCATCTTCTACCCGCTCGTCGGCGAGCTTCCGGACGGGAAGAAGGTCGTGGTCTACACGCGCGACCATGACTTCTACGCCATCGATCACGAGGGGCAGGTTGCGTACGCCCCCATCGACACCATCGACGTGACCGCGCCGAGCGAGCACCAGCTCGACGTGCAGACGGCCAGCGCCGCGCCGGCGCCGACCACCACCACCCCGACGACGACGCAGATCGCCGAGACCGCCACGACGCCGCCCGAGCCGGAGCCGCCCGTCGTGCCGGAGCCGGAGCCCACGCCCGAGCCACGGCCCGAGCCCGTCGACACCGGCCGCGTCTTCGCCGCCGTCCCGGCCGGAGGCACGCAGCCCACCGAAGCGAACCGCGTCGTGCCGCGCTACCCGTCCCGCGCCCGCGCCGCCGGAGTCCAGGGCGCCGTCGTCATCCGCGGCATCGTCCGCCGCGACGGCACGATCGACAACGTCGAGGTCATCAAGGACCTCCCCTACGGCCTCGGCGAAGCAGCCCGCGACGCCGTCACCCGCTGGCGCTTCCACCCGGCCACGTATCGCGGCGAACCGATCGACGTGTATTACACCGTGACCGTGAACTTCCGTCTGCGGTAGCGCCGAGAGGGAACGATAGGACCTACCGTTCCCTGTCCCGCTTTTCGCGCGCCAGTTCCAGATTGCGCTTCCAGCGCTCGAATTGTTCGTCGGTCATGGGCGCGGCGGTGAGCACGCGCTTTTCGGACTTCTGCTCGCGCACGATCGTCAACTTGACCTTCTGCCCCGGCTTGATCGACGCCATCGATTCGAGCAGGGCCACCGAGTCCTTGGCCTGAATGGCCTTGCCGTCGATGGCCGTGACCACGTCGTTCACTTTCACACCGGCCACGTCCGCCGGTCCGCCCGGGGGCACGATGCGCACGATCAGCCACTGCTCGGCGTCTTTCGTGTGATGCGTGAAGCCCATGCCCAGCCAGCCCGGGCGCGCGTTCGTCTGGACCGCGAGCAGCAGCAATAGCAGCAGTTTCATGGCTTCTCTCCGACACGCACGACGCCGCCCGCGGCCACGACTCGCGTGACACAAGCCTGCGGCTGCGCCGGATCGCAGAGCGTGTATTCACCCGGCTCCAGGTACACGACCACGCCTTCTTCGGTGATCCAGGAGGGCATGCCGGCGCCGATGTACGGCGTTGGCAACAGCCAGCGGAGGCGACCCTGTGCGGCGCCGGAACGAACGGTCTGATCCAGCGAGCGGACGATCAGCCGCCCGCCGGCGTCGTTCATGACGATGTGAATCCGCTCGGCGGGATCGCCGAGCGGCAGCTCGATGAGCTTCGCCGGCAGCCCGGGTGCGACGATGGCCATCGTGATGGAGGTCGTGCCGGGCTCCGGCTCGATGCTGAAACGGCCGCTGGGACTGCTGGTCTGCTGACCGAGGATCGAAGCCAGTGGACTTCGGTAGGTGATCTGGGCGCCGGCAACCGGGTGCCCTGCCGCTGTCGTCAGCCACGCCTCGTATTTGACGGATCGACGCACCACCAGCGTGACGGGGTCGGTATCTTCGTCGATCTCGACGTTCATCGGCGAGGAGCGACCGCGCTTCGATTGAGCCTCGATCAGCACGGCGCCAGGCTTGATGCCGACCAGCTCGAACGTGCCGTCCTCGGCGAGGATGTCGGCGATCGGCTTTCCTTGTCGAAAGATCAACACGCCGGCTTTCACCGGGTTATCGTCCTCGTCGACCACTCGGCCGGAGATGTGGCCACTCGGCAGCGCCACATCGAGCTTTCGATCGCGGGCGATCTCGACCTTCTCTTCTTCGAAGCTCTGGTCGTTCCCGATGAGTTTCGGTTCGAGCTTCCACATCCCCTCGAACGGCAGCACGAGCCGAAACTCTCCGTCGTCGCCGGAGGTCGCCGTCACGAGCTCGCCGCTGCCCGGCGTGAACTTCAGGCGCGCTGCGACACCGCGGTCCCCGATGTGCACTCTCCCCGTCACCGCCACCGACTCAACGGCGATGAATACCTCGGCCATGTCCGGTTCTACATCGATTCTCTGTGACGCCTGAACGGCGCCGGTACTGTCGGCGAGCTCCACTGCGTAAAGGCCCGTCTCCACGGCTTTCCCGCTCCAATGTCCGTCCGGCGAGACCATCCCTTTCGCCACCGTCACCTGATAGGGAGTCTCGGTGTCGTAACGCAGCAGGCGCAGTTGCCACGCTTTGCCCGTGTGATCGACAGCGGGTGAGACAGCGACACCGACATCAGCCAGCCGGCCGAGGAGCAGTGCTTTTTTCGCGACCGTCTCCCCTTGGCCGCTGACGTTCACCTCCAGGGCCGGCGCACGGGAATGAGCCGGAGCTTCGGCCCACAAGCGCCATGTTCCTGCCGGAACACCGGTGAACTGGAAAAACCCCCGGCGGTTTGGTCTGGCCGTCGACGCACTCAGGCGCAGTTCGTGGGTGGGCACGCCATAGGTCAACGGCGAAAGCCGAACCGTAGCTTTCGTCAAATCCGCATCTTTGACGTCCGAGGCGATCCATCCGGCAATGCTGGCGCCGCGGGTGAGATTGATTGGAGGGACGGTGACGGCTCGTGCCTGGGAGAGTGCGGCGTCCCAGACGTAATGCGGCGCGAAACCAGAAGCCTCCAGCCGCACATCGAGCGGCAGTGCCGGTAAACGGCAGCGCCACTCGCCCTTCTCATCGACCGGGCAGCTCACCTTCACCGGCTCGCGCTTCAACTCGATCGAAGCCGTGACCGTGCGCGGCATCGTGGTCTCTCCGCGCGGCAACTCGACCCGTCCGCGAAGCTCGGCAGCCGGCCAGAGAGTCCACTGCGCGGTGCCTTCGGAGATCGTCAGTGGAGGCGCCCAGTGTGTTGCCGGCTCGACGAGCGTGACATGCGCTTCACCCTCGGTGCGAAGCACGATCGGTGCATTGGTCGCGGCACGCACATGTTGCCCGTCCACTTCGAGCACGATCTGTTCAGGCGTGTTACCGGAGGCAGAGATCACCTGCACGACAACCGCCGCAAGGACAGCGCCGAAGGTGTTCATCACACGAGAAAACAGGGGTCACCAGCACATTTTTCGAAGCACTGCGCCGGCTGGCCCGGCATGCGATAGCAGAAGACCTCGACCTTGCAGCCGGCGTACAGCGCACCGTTCGCCTCGCTGTAAAGGACAGGATCCTTACAGTAGAGGCGTTGGTCGCCCCCCGGGACACAGAGCTGGCAAGCGACCGAAGCGGGAACGACCAGGGCGAGCAGAAGAATGGCGATGAGCATTGCGCGCAAGGAACGCATAGGTGTCATTCCCTCCATAAAGCCGTAATCGCATTATAGAGAGCCGGGAACGTCCGTCAACCAGTTGACGTTCTCACCCGGTCCAATGTCCCGTTTCCACTTTCCCGACGCTCCGGGCGACCTCATCGGCGCACATCTTTCGACCAAAGGCGGGCTGCATACCGTGTTCGAGCGGGCGGCCGAAATCGACGCCTCGTCTGTAGCGCTGTTCGCCAAGAATTCCAGCCAGTGGAAGGGGAAGGAGCTGACTCCGGACGACTGCTCGCTATTCAGTTCGAAACGGACCGTGCGGCCGCTGCTGACGCATGCCTCCTATCTCATCAACCTGGCGAGCACGGATGCGGAGGTGCATCGCAAATCGATCATCGGGATGGTCGACGAGTTGGACCGGGCGGAACGCCTCGGCAGCCATGCGGTCGTGCTGCATCCCGGCGCGCATCTCGGCGCCGGCGCGGATGCGGGGCTCGACCAGATTGCCCGTTCGCTCGATCGGGTGCATGCGGCCATTCCTGACCACCGCGTCGTGACGCTGCTGGAAACGGCGGCGGGACAGGGCACGTGCGTCGGCTGTACGTTCGAGGAGCTGGGGACGATCATCGACCTCATCGACGACAAGCGGCGCGTAGGGATCTGCTTCGATACCTGTCACGTCTTCGCCGCCGGTTACGACATGCGCACGCGCGACGGCTACGAACGGACCATCGACGAGATGCTCGAACATGTCGAGCTGGAGAACGTCGGCGCGTTCCATCTGAACGATTCGAAGAAGCCGCTCGGCTCGCGCGTCGACCGGCACGAGCACATTGGCGACGGGGCGCTCGGCCTCGAGCCGTTCCGTTTCCTGCTGAACGACGCGCGCTTCCGCTTCGTGCCGAAACTGATCGAGACGCCGAAAACAGTCGAGGTCGAGTCGGACCGGAAAAACATGGCCACTCTGCGCAGTCTCCTTGCGGCTTAGCGCGAGCTTCGTTAAAGTCCGCCGCCTATGGCGAACCCACAGTCCGGCACGCGCATCGGCTACGAGAACAACCGCATCGTCGTCCCCGACGACCCGATCATTCCGTACATCGAAGGCGACGGCACCGGGCCCGACATCTGGCGCGCCACGCAGTACGTCATCGACGGCGCGGTCGAGAAGGTCACGGGCGGCAAGAAGAAGATCCATTGGCTCGAAGTCTTCGCCGGCGACAAGGCCAAGGCGCAGTTCGACGATTACCTGCCGCCGCAGACGCTGGACGCATTGCAGCACTACCGCGTGTCGATCAAGGGACCGCTGGCGACGCCGGTCGGCGGCGGCATCCGCTCGCTGAACGTCACGCTCCGGCAGGTGCTCGACCTCTACGCGTGCGTCCGTCCGGTGCGCTACTTCACCGGCGTCCCCTCCCCGGTGCGCGAGCCGGAGAAGGTCGACATGGTGATCTTCCGCGAGAACACGGAAGACGTCTACGCCGGCATCGAATGGCCGGCGAACACGGACCTGGCGAATCAGGTCATCGATTTCCTGAACTCGATGGAGCGCCGCTCGACGAAGATCCGCGAAGGCTCGGCCATCGGCATCAAGCCGATCTCCGAGTTCGGCTCGAAGCGCCTCGTGCGCAAAGCGATCGAGTACGCCATCGCCACGAAGCGCGACTCCGTGACGCTCGTCCACAAGGGCAACATCATGAAGTTCACCGAAGGGGCCTTCAAGGATTGGGGCTACCAGCTCGCCCGCGAGGAGTTCGGCCATGTGACGATCCCGGAGTCGGAGCTCACGGGCGCCGCACCGGCGGGCAAGATCGTGATCAAGGACCGCATCGCCGACTCGATGTTCCAGCAGGTGCTGCTGCGTCCTTCCGAGTATTCAGTGCTGGCCACGACGAACCTCAACGGCGACTACATCTCCGATGCCCTCGCCGCGCAGGTCGGCGGCCTCGGCATGGCCCCGGGCTCCAATGAGTCCGACGAAGTGGCGATCTTCGAAGCGACCCACGGTACCGCGCCGAAATACGCGAACCAGGACGTGATCAACCCCGGCTCGCTGATCCTCTCCGGCGTGATGATGATGCGCCACCTCGGCTGGCACGACGTGGCCGACGCCATCGAGCGCGGTCTGGCCAAGACCATCCAGCAGAAGACCGTGACCTACGATCTCGAGCGCCAGATGGCCGGCGCCACGAAGGTCAAGACCAGCGAGTTCGCCCGGCACATCGTGGAGAACATCTAGTGTCGGAGTGCGGTGGCGTGCGGAGGGTGTCTCAAACCG
>DASWMP010000039.1:0-16430 GCA_036399695.1 Thermoanaerobaculia bacterium
AGGCAGACGCTCGTGCGGTCGCCCATCGGCATGTACACCGACTCGATCTTCTGCCCGTCGGCCAGCGCGAAGAGGTACTTCTGGCTCCCGTCCGACGCCGGTTCGGTGCGCGTCAGCACTTGCGGCTGCTGCACGGTGAAGCGCTCGGCGAGCCGCGCGCGCAGCTCTTTCGGGATGTTCGTCATCGCCTCGAAAGAGCCGGCGCCGCGCGTGTAGAGCCACTCCTCGACCTGCTGGATGCGGAACCGCGGCGAGACGACGGCGGCGAGCGTCTGCTCCAGTTCCGCGGGCGCCAGGTCGTAGAGGTTCGTCAGGTCAGTCGTCACTGGGAGAGGGTGCGAGCGGCTCGATGCGGCGCATGCTCTTGACCTTGCGCGTCGGATCGATGCCGAGGGAGCGGAGCAGCGCCAGGTCGTTGACGTTGATCCGGAATTGGATGTCCTTGCCGTCCGTGACCGGCGTCATCTGCTGCGCCGCGGCCTCGGCGTTGTCTTCGTCGTCGTCCTGCTTGTTGAGACCGATCGTGGCGTCGAGCACCACGTACAGGTTGTAGCCGGCGTCGCGGATGCGCTGGATATGGAGATTCACATCCTCGGAACCGGAGATCGATTCGTTGATCGCCGTCCCGAGGTCTCTCAGAAGCTGTTTGATCTTATCGTCCACGAGACCTCGAATGTGACCGCAACTTCTACAAATTCCGCGCCGAGCCCCACAGCTCGGCCCAGTACGCAAGATACTGCCAACGGCCCCACTTAGCGTAACGCCGCAGCATCGTCGCGTCCGATACGTTCCGGCGTCCGCCGTGATACGTCTCGCGAACGAAGCGCCGGAACTCCGTGTCGACGGCGATGAAATCGTGCCGCCCGTCCATCGCCAGCAGGTGCGCCGCACCGTACGGGCCGATCCCCGGCAGCTTCTGGTAACTCTTGTACAACTCCTTCGTCGGCAGCGACGGATCGGCGATCCCGGCCAGGTCGATCGTCCGGTCGATGATGCCCGTCGCGAGCGCGTGGATCGATTTCGCCCGATAGCCGAGACGGCAGTCGCGCTGCAGTTCCTCCGGCGTGAAGCGGGCCACTTCCTCCGGAGAGGGAAACGCTCCCTCGCTGCCGCACTTCGCCACCAGCAGCTCCGTCATCCGCACCGTCTGGCTCCACATCGTGTTCGTCGTGTGGATGATCTTGACGATGTCCTCCCAGAGCGTGCTGCCGCAGAGGAGCCGTCCGAAACCGGCCGGCTCGACCCAGGCGTGCGGCTTCGAGGAGCGCGTCAGGGCGATGAAACCGGCCGTATCGACGTGCAACTGGAACATCCGGCGGATGCGCGCCTCCAGCTCCGGTGTCGACGGTGCTCCCTCCACGTGCAGCTTTCCACGACCGAAAGTGATCGCCAGAGGGAAGACGTCGTCACCGATTTTTTCCCGGCGGAGGAGGACCCCCTCTTGCCAAAGGAACGGCGCGAGCCGATACCATCCGTGCGACTCGACGGTCGCCGGGAAGCTGAAGTTCGTCGGAACGGAAAAATTGGAGGCGACGGCCGGAATCGAACCGGCGGATGAAGGTTTTGCAGACCTCTGCCTTACCACTTGGCTACGTCGCCTCACCGGCGGGAGGAGCGAGTGTAGTGAACGTCACAGAAGCCGTCAATATTCAATGGTTTCATGGCCGTGCAGTTTTCGTTATTGTGTAACGTCCAGCGGTTCAGAAAATCAGGAGATCTACCCAGGATGCGTCGAGCACTCGTCGTCGTCAGTCTACTTCTTTGCTCTTTCTCCGCCTTCGCCGATGGCATGAAGGCAGTCCGCGGCACTTCCGCCGCCCAGGCCCGCGATTTCGGGCGCCCCGCTCTCGTCGGCGCCAAGGCCGGCCTGCCGGCGCTCGCCACGCTCGGCCCTCTCAGCGAGGGTGATTACGAGTCGCTCCGCCAGTGGAACGAGACGGCCAAGGGCCCGATGCGCGTCGGCGTCATCCGTCCGCTCGAGCAGGCGGCCTTCGCCGTCGCGCAGCGCGGCACGCGTACGGCCGTGCAGTCGGACACCGGCGTCTGGCGCTGGTCCGGCCGGGTGAACGTCGAGGAAGGCGAACAGCTCCGCCTCAAGCTGACCGGCGTCAACGCGCCGGGCGCCACCTTCTGGGTCTACGGCAATGACGGCGAAGCGATCGGCTTCGACGCTTCGAACGCCGTCGATGGCGTGCTCTGGACGCCCAGCGTCTTCAGCGGCTCGATCTATCTCGAAGTCCAGGCCGCGCTCGACGCGAACGTGAAGTTCTCGGTCGACGCCGTCGCCGACATCCGCCCCGAGGCCGAAGTCGTCACGCAGGGCACCGAGTGCTTCCGCGACCTCTCCTGCATGAACAGCACGGACCTGACGAACCTGAGCAGCGGCATCGCCCGCTACCAGTTCCCGGCCGAACAGGCCGGCTTCGTCAGCCTCTGCACGGGCGGCCTGATCATCGACCGCGGCGAGACCTTCACGCCGTACTTTCTGACGGCGAACCACTGCGTTGACAATGCCACCGACGCGGCCGCGGTCGAAGCGTTCTGGGATTACCGCCGCACCTCCTGCGGCGGCACGGCGCCGACGCTGTCGACCCGCCCCCGCTCGAACGGCGCACAGCTCGTCGCCACCTCGGACCAGAGCGATGTCACGCTGCTCCGCCTCAACAACGTCCCGGGCTCGCGCGTGTTCTTCGGCTGGGATGCCGATGCCAACGCTGTCCCCGCCGGCACCATCCTCAGCCGCATCGCCCATCCGGCCGGCCAGGTGGCGAACTTCACCCAGGAGCGCGTCGACACGACCTCCTTCACCTGCTCCGGCCGCCCCCGCGGGCGCTACATCTACTCGCAGCTCACCCTCGGCGGCACCGCCGGCGGCAGCTCGGGCTCGCCGGTCTGGAAAGAAGGCGGCGTGATCGTCGGCCAGCTCTTCGGAAGCTGCGGCCCCAACCTCGCGGACGACTGCGACACCCGCAACCGCGAAGTCGACGGTGCCCTCTCCGCGTCCTGGGCCGTCCTCAAGCCGCACCTCGATCCGGAGCAGCAGACCGGCTGCGGCGTCTGCACGCCCAACAGCACCACCGCCTGCATCATCGACGGCCGCTTCAAAGTGCAGCTCAACTGGTTCACCAGCTTCGGCCCGTCGCTCTCCGGCACCGGCAAGATCATCAATTACACCGAGAACCGCCCCGACACCCACCCGACCTTCGGTGCGATGTCGCAGAACGTCTTCTTCTCGATGTACGACCACGCCCCCAACGCCGTCGAAGTCATCGTCCGCATCTTCCGCGGCGTCAGCATCAACGACAAATGGTGGGTCTACGTCACCGGCTTCTCCGACACCGGCTACACCGTCAAAGTCCAGGACACCCGCACCTGCGCCACGTGGGAAAAGACCAACGCCCACGGCCAGTTCACCCTGCACCGCGACGTCGAAGCGTTCCCGTTCCCGTGATGTAGCGATTCCCGATTCCCGGGGCCGCACCATCCGCCCCGGGAATCTGAGGTCGGACCGAAGGCGACTCGATGCCTTGACTCGGGTGAACCTATGGCGCAAGCTTTTGCGGTAGAAACCCGTGGCATGCCGACATCCAGTCCAGACCTGATTGCCAGGACGGAGCACACAACCAAAGATCTCGAGCAATTTCGCGAGTTCATGCGGAGCGGTAGCCCTGGGCCGCACGCTTACGCCGTCCTGCTAGGCCTCAAACGATTCGACCTCCGAAGCTTGTTGAAAGACGTGAAGCGAGGACTGCCGTACCGTGCGGTCGAGCGGCTCTCGCTGAACCTCGCCTTGCCCGACGAACTGATGCCCACCTTCGTCTGGATTCCCCGCCGGACGTTGAATCGCCGCAAGCAAACAGGCCGTCTCTTACCTGACGAATCCGATCGCGTCCTGCGGGCTTCCCGCCTCTTCGGCCGGGCTTTGGAGCTGTTCGACGGGAGCCGAGATGCGGCAGTCGAATGGCTCATGCAACCACAGCCGGCGTTCGGCGGTACCACCGCCTTCGAGTTGGCTGGTACCGAGCTGGGAGCGAGAGAAGTCGAGCGACTCATCGACCGCCTGGAGCATGGCGTCTATTCATAGTGATCACCGCCTGGCGAATCACGAAGGTCAAGCACGCACTCGCCGCTTTTGACGGCGAGGGCGCCCGACGATCCGGTGGCCGCTGGAACTCCCCCGGAACTTCGATGGTATGAGTCGCTGATCAAGTACGTGGACGTGGCAACGCTGCCTGCCGGCTGGCGTGCCTATCCCGCTCCACCGGAGTTGCAGTTGATCGGCAATATGTGGGCGGCCAGCCAGGAGACAGCCGTCCTGCGCGTTCCGAGCGCCGTCATCCCATCCGAGCTCAACTACCTGTTGAACCCGAATCACCCGGACTTTGGCTCGATCACCATCGGCACACCCGAGCCGTTCGAGCTCGACCTGCGGTTGACGTTGTAGGAACCCGCTGGTCCGCTTCTCCCTTAAAAGAGAAAAGCGAGGACTGGCCTCGCTTCACGCATCCCACGGGACTCGAACCCTCTGTTGTCTTCGACTTACGAGCTATTTCCCGGATTGCCAGAGTTGCCTCTGTGTCGCACCAGACTTTCGACCGTGCCTTGACCTCATTCACACCAGTGAATTTGTGTTATGCACTCACAACGTAAATCCATCATTCGGCGGTGTCAAGAGAAGTTCGGGGTCTTGACCACCGGGCTCTCGGCGCGGACCTGGATGTCGGCGCTTTCGAACATGTTGTCGACGACCTGCCACATCGGCGAGGAGGGTGTGGCGCCGCGCCGTACGACCGTGGTGCCGAAGTTGAAGCCGGCGGCGTGGTTCTCCCGCACGTTGATGAAGCGGCCGAAGAAGCCGAACAGGCGGATGGCGTCGATGTTCATGCCGACCGTGCCGGCGGAGCGGACGAGCTGCAGGTGGTTGTCGCGCACGACGATGCTGCTGGCGTTACCGACGAAGATGCCGTGCCACGAGCGGGTGGCGCCGGCCTGCGCGAAAACGATGATGCGGTTGTGGTCGATGACGATCCGGCCGGCCATGTCCTCGTCGGTCCGGGCCGGATCGGCGTGGCTGACGCCGACGTGGATGCCCTGCGCCGGTCCGTTGACGAAGTTGCCGCTGATGCGCACCTGATCGGCGATGCGGCCGGCGATGGTGATGCCTTGAGATGGCGACCCGAAGCCGATGCTGGAGATGGACGCTCGCCAGTTCTTGAACGCATTCGCCGCGTTGGCCGGCGGCCCGAAGAGGATCTGTGTGGCCAGCTTGTACATGAGCGCTTCGAGCGTCTTCGGATTCGCGAAATTTGCCGCCGGCTGCGCGAGGATGAGCGCCGGCCAGGAGCTGACGAGCGTCGGCTGCGTGAGAAAGCGGACGCGCTTGCCGTCGTCGTTCGGCGGGGCGACGGAGACGTTCGGCGAGCGTCGCGTCCAGCCGCGATGTGCCGGCTGCTCGTCAGGATCCGGCGCCGGGGGATCGTCCTCGACGGGCGCGCCGGAATTGGTGAGGGAGAGTCCGGAGTAGAGGGCGTCCACGAAACCGGCGCGGGCGTCGAAGTCCTGCAGCTTCTGCGCGAACGGCGCGGCGTTGCCGACGCGCATGCGATTGTTGAGGACAGAAACGTTCCGGGAGTTGACCACGAGTAAGCCGACCTGCTGATCGCCGATCTTGAAGTCGCAGCTCTCGACCTCCACGAGGCCCTTCTCCAGCGGCACCGGGAAGGTATTGTTGATCGTGACGCAGGACGCCCGCCGCCGCGTGCTGCTCGCGCACTCGAGGTCGAGGTCGCGCAGGGTCACGGAGCCGCAGTCGGTGAAGGTGAGCGCGCCGTTGAGGGCGTTGCCGTTGGCCGTCTGTGCGGCGCCGACGTGCAGCTCGCGTGCGGTGACGCTGGCGCAGTTGACGAACCGGATGGCGCACTCCCCCTGGTTCGCCCGGATGCGCGACGCCGGCCCCGTTCCGTGCAGCTCGAGGTGGCCCTTGTTGGCCACGACGACTTCCGCGTTGACCGGATAGTCGCCGACGCGGAAGCAGATCTGCGCGCTCTGGCCGTCGGCAATCTGGTTGAACACCGATTCCCATCCCGGCCCCGGCACGGCTACGAGGGAGCAGCATTTGCGCTGGCAGAGGACTTCGAGCGCTTCCTGGACGGTATCGACGCCCGGCCCGAACTGGCAGACGTTGCTGGTGAACCCCACGTCCTCGGCGTTGATGTCGGTCAGCGGCGGGAACTGCGGCCGGCAATCGACGATCGCCGGCGTCCAGTTCTGGCCGGTCTTGCTCCACGAAACGATGGCCAGCTTGGCGTAGTGATGGCGCACGCCGTGCGGCTCGGCGTTCGTGAGGATCTCGAGGCCGCCGCTTTCGGCGGTGCGGGCGGTGAAGAGCCAGTAGTCGCCGACCTGGAAGTTGGAGCCGGAGAAGGCGACTTTGATCCCCAGCTCGAGGTCCACTTCGGCGGCGACGGTCTGCAGCGGGCCGTCCCAGCGGCGCACAATGGGATGCGCTTCGTTCTTGTGCGTGTCGACGGGGTCGGTGAAGGTGACGACGCGCGTCGGCGCATCGACGGCGTCGACGGTCGTGAAGGTGCCGCCCTGCGAATGGAGCTCGCGCTCGTCACCGAGGATCTCGACGTGCGTGCCGTTGACGAGGGTCAGGGTCTGGTCGCGTCCCATGCGCACGAGCTCGACGCGGTTCGCCTCGTTGGGGCGGAACTGCTTGACGCCGAAGGTGACGGAGCCGTTGTCCCGCGACCATTTGAATTGCGCGGTGCCGAGGCCGCCGGCCTGGTGGATCTCGACGCGATAGAGACGGTTCTCGAGGCCGCGAAAGGCGCCGGACGGGAGCGGCGTGCAGAGGTCGTCGGGCGTGGCAGCGAGATCGAGCAACGTGGACATGCGTCCGCCGCTCGGGGGCGGCGCCCAGCCGGTCGAGGCGCAAGTGACGGCGTCGCCGATGTTCTTGAGCAGCTTGATCTGCGAGACGACCTGCACGCGAGTGCAGGTGTCGGCGCCGCCGAGTGCGACTTCCTTGATCTCCGGGTCCTGGTGCGCGGTGAGGTGGCGCTCCCAGACGTCGAGGTAGACGATGTCGCTGCGGCCGATGACCGGCGCCAGGGCGGGCGGGTTCGGGAGGTCGGGCTGCTGGAGGTAGTCGATCGGCCCGGTGCCCTGCAGCTCGGCAAGGAGGCCGTCGACGTAGGCCCGTCCGGGTGCGATCTGCAGCGTGCCGTTGGCCAGCACGGAGACGGCGCAACCGTTGCCCTTCGGGAAGCCGGTCTGGCCGACGACGTCGATCGTCTCGAGCTCCGTGCGATGGGCCTGAATGTCGACCTGCTCGTTGAAGTCGGCGTCGAGATCGGCGCGCCCTTGTTGCTTCCGCACCTTGGAGTACCGCTTGGCGGAATCATGAGTGAGCCGTGTGAAGTCGCCTTTCATCGGGTGTCCTTTCCTTACGTCACGTAGATCAGGGCCGCGTCGAGCCCGAATGGGAGGTATTCGGCGAGCCGCACGCGCAGGTTGGTCTCGCGCTGCGGCTGCATGAGGAAGTGGAAGGCGCCCATCTCGAACCCGTCGTCCGCCCCTCGCCGGATTTCTTCCGCGCAGGCGAGGCTGAGCTGACCGTAGGCGGGATCGCCGTAGCGGCGGGAGGTGAACGCCGGCTCGACGCGCGCGTCGGTGTCGGGCTGGCAGCGGAAGCGCCGCGGGAGCTGCGAATGCGGCGCGACGTAGCTGAAGCGCACGCACCCGGTCTGGCGCCGCTGGGCGATGACGGGCGCGTCGAAGATGGAGTTGGAGGCTTCGATCTGCCGGACGAAGACGCGCCCGAGGATCGTCGTCTCGTCGAGCGTGACCATGGGGCCGGCTTCGATGCCGGCCGGATCGCCGGCGATGGCCGCGCAGACGGAGGCGAGGCCGAGCGCGCGCACGGTGGCCCGGTCGCCGGCGGAGGGGATGAAGCGGATGGCCTGCATGCCGTCGCCCGGGACGGCGATGAGGCGGTTGCCGGCCAGGATGACGTCCGCGTCGATGCCGGCGCTCTGCAGCTCCTGCGCGAGGGCGTCGCGCGCGGCGGCGAGATCGGCCGGCGTGTTGAACGCGAGTGTAACGGGGGCGCCTTCATCCACGACGACGTCGAGCTCGGGGGCGAAGCCGACGTCGATGGTTTCGCGGATGGAGCCGAGGAGTGCGAGCGTCTGGCGCGCGTTGGGCTCGTCGAGCTTCAACTCCGCGGCGGTCGTGGCGTCGTTGTTGGCGGCGGAGACGCGCACGCGCGTGCCGTCGCCGCCGAGGAGGAGCAGCGTGTCGCTCGTCGCCGCGACGATGGCCGCCTTGTGCTCCGGAGCGTCGGAGAGGGCGCGGATGGCGCTCTGCATCGCGGCGGCGAGCTGCGTGAGTGAGGCCGGGACGGGCAGCGTGATGGTGCGCGGGCCCCGCTCGCCGATGGAGACGACGAGCTTTCGCTGCGGGGACGTGAGCACCGGCACGGGCGGCAGTGCGCCGGAGACGAGCGCGGGGACGAGCGTGCCTTCGCCGTCCTGCGCGGCGGCGTCGATGATCGAGTCGTGGGAGGTGATGCCGAGGCTTTCGCTCGGCGTTGAAATGGGCCCGGTGATGCTCCGTTCCAGCTCGATCTTCAGGCGGGTGTTCGACGTGGCCACGGAGATGGAGGGGAGATGCGACTCGCGCGGTGCCCCTTGCTCGTCCAGCGTGCGGCCCGGCACGAGGGTCGTGTGCAGCAGCTTGAGGAGGGCCAGCCGGCCATCGACGCGCACGCCGCCGCCGATCAGCAGGCCGCTGAGCGTGAGCGCGCTGGCGAGGTCCGTTCCCTGGACGGTGATGCTGCCGATGAGCGTGGGGCGGAACGTCGATTCGGCCTGGATCGTCAGCGCCTGCGCGCCGACGGAGAAGGTGAGGTCCTCTTCGTAGGTGGCGTTGTCGGCGATCGTGACGACGACGTTCGGGGCCGGCAGTGCGAGGGCGGCGTCGATGGCGTCCTGCAGCGTCGGATGCGCGGAGGCGTCGACAATGGCGGTGTCCGGACCGCTGACGAGGATCGTGGTGTCGCGGTCGTACGGGCCGCTGCCCAGGTCTCCGCTGAATCCGTAGACCGCGTTGACGATCAGCGAGTCCGCTTCCTCCCCCACCGGGAAGGTGACGCGCCCGCTGCGGACGTCCACGCCCACCCGGCCGGCCGCGGGACGGCGCCAGTCGCGGAGGTCCATCGTGCAGATCGCCCCCGGCGGAATCGGGGTATCGCTGCCGTCCTTGAAGAGGGCCAGGCTGAGCCCCGCGCCGTAGTAGCTGTCGATGTGATGGTGCATGGCGAAAGCGCGGATGGGCGCTTCGACGTCTTCCTCGCGTGTCAGTGCGCGGGTGCCGAAGGTGGCCGGCAGATGGAAGAGCGGCGCGGGATTGCCGATCGGGCTGACGTGCCAGCCGAAGACGTTGGCCGCCTGGCGCGGCTGCAGTGTCGTCAGCCGGTGGCTGCGCAGGCGCCAGAGGAAGAAGCCGGTGTTCGGCACGTTGTGCCAGCCGCTGGCCTGCGCCGGCGGACGCACGTCGGCGGTGTGGGCGATGGTGTCGAACGGGCCGTCGAAGCGGTCGAGCTTTTCTTCGTCGCGGACGTCGACGGTGCCGACTTTCAGGCGGATGTGGTTGACGTTCTGCGTCCACTCGAGCAGCTCGAAGAAGGCCACGACGTGCGCCGACCAGCCGGTGACGTCGTGCGCGAGCTGCTCGAGGATGCGTTGCGTCCCCTTGCCGTGCCGGTAGTGCAGCGTGCGGGCGACGTCGGCGCGGCGGGTAGGCGTACCCGGGACTTCGTAGATCGGGTTGTTGGCGACGAGCTCCCCGATGTACGGCACGACCCAGGGGGCACAGGTCTCGATGAAAAAGTCGTCGTAAAGATCGTCGACGTTGCGGCGAAGGTGATCGGCCTCTGCCTGCAGGATGCGCAGCAGCGCGCGCAGGGCGCCGGAGCGCTCTTCGTCTTTGATGCGGTAGAGCGCGGGCAGCAGTGAGTAGAAATCGAGCGCGGTGTTCATGTCGTGGCTCCTCGCGCGGGGGACCGATGGGACCTGGAAAGGCCGGAGTGGCCGAGAGGAGCAGCGCCCATAGGTCCCATTGGTCCCATTGGTCCCATCGTTCTCAGCACGTTCATCCGAGCTCCTCGAACTGGGGCGTGACGCTGGAGTCGGCTGGGGCCAGAGTGGCGATCTCGTGGGGGTAGATGCGGATGTGATCGGCCACTTCCACGACGCCGTCCGCACGGCGCAGGCGGTCGAGCCTCGCGGCGATGACGCCTGTCACTCCCTGGAGCGCGGCGTAGACATCCGAGAGATGAATGGTCTGGCCGAGGTCCAGCCGGTCGAAGGAGAAGAACGCCGCCAGCGCTTCGGCGGCGCGTTCCTGCACGTCTTCCAGCAGGTGCGCGGGGTCGGCCTGCAGCACCGCCGTGACGAGCATGCGTACGTTCTCGTGCGAGCGGATGCGCATCGGCTTGTTGGCGTCCCGTTTGGCGTCGAGATCGGCCGCGATGGCTGCCAGCGCGATCTCGCTCAGCACCGCCCCCCCTTCGGCGGCGACGGTGAGACGGACGACGCGCTCGTAATCGTCGACGGTCCAGGTGGCCCGCGCCTTGGCCACCGTGGCGTGCTCGCGGGCGGCGTCTTCGAAGTCGCGCAGGGAGACGATGCGGCCGAACGTGCGTACGGTGTTCGGCGCGTTCATCCGGATGAGGTCGAGCGTCTCCGGCGCGGCTCCGCCTTCGGCGCGCACGGGATTGCGCGCCGCTTTGAGGCCAGGCGGGCGATCGAGGAGGTTGGCGATCGCGCCGGCACGTACGTTCCCTTCCGGGCCGAGGCCGGTGCGGTATCTGGCCGTGATGTTGTTGCGTCCCGTCGGGAGGCGTGAGCCCGGCTCGCCGCCGAACTGGATCGTCATGGCCTGGTCTTCGTCGACGCTCGTGGTGAAGACGCGCTCGGACGGGCCGCGGCCGAGGAGTGAGTCGGCCTCGTTCCAGCGGACGCGGTCGACCCGGAGCTCGAGAGTGCTGGCCACACCGTTGCGGGCGCCGGCCTGCGGCACGTGGGTGACGGGGGATTTCTTGAGCGTGAAGGTCTGGAAGCGCGCGGAGGCGTCGCCGCTGCCCACCACTTCCGCGGCGATCGTTTCGCCGTGCGTCACGCGGGCCACGTTGCCGAGGAGGAGCGCGCTGCGGCCGTCGAGGGGGCGCGTGAGGCCGGGAGTGAAGCTGACGAGCAGGTGATCGTTGGCGATGCTGGTGGAGGCCACGGTGGCGAGATGCGCGTTGTGCGTGGCGTCGTCCAGGACGATGGTGCGCCCCTTGTCAATGGACGCCAGCTCCGACAGCGCGATGGCCACGGGACCGCCTTCGATGACGTCGGGGTGGCGCAGCGTCGCGAGAGGCAAAGGATCGCCGACGACTTCCGTGACGCTGATGGTGCGGCGGTCGGCGATCGGCCACATCGGCACGCCGAGCGTGCTCCAGTCGGCGTTCTTGCGGAGGCGGAGAATCGCCTCCGTGCCGGCGAAGACGTGCAGCGCGTTCTCGAAGAGCGGCGCGACGGTCAGATCGTCGAGCAGGTCGTCGCCCGCGGGCGTCCAGTTCGTGTAGGAGTTGCTGTTCGCGGCGGTCTGCCGGGACGTCAACAGCTTGCGGTCGTTGCCACGGCCGAAGACGCAGAGGCGGCCCTGCGTATCGAGACCGGCGTCGATGCGGTCGACCCAGCCGCCGATCGAGGTCCAGGAGCTCCAGTCGTTGCCGTTGCGGCGGCGGCGCCAGACGGCGCTGTCGAGACCGCGCGCCAGCAGCTCGACGGTGCCGTTCTGATTGAAGGCGGCGGCGAGGGTGCCGTCTTCCACTTCGCCGCCGAGATTCAGCCAGGCGTTCCAGACGTCGGGGGCGGTCTCGCGCAGAGTCCAGACATCGCGGTTGCCGAGGCGGCGTGCGAAGACTTCGATGCGGCCGTTCGCGCCGGCCGTGACGGCCACGAGATCGCAGGCCGGGCCGCCGAGCGGCTTCCACGGCAGCCATTCACCGTTCTGCGTCTGCCGGCGGAGCGACAGCAACCGGTCGGCGCCGCGGGCGACGAGAAAGGGACGGGTCTGGGAGAGGTGCATGGCCATCAGCTCGAAGCCGCTCCCGAGCTCCGTCCAGCCGGTCGCACTGAAGGCGTGGAGCACGCCATCGGCGCCGCGCGCGACCATCGCGCTGCCGGCCGCCGCGACGTGGGTGAAGCTTGTGCCGCCGAGGGAGCGCCAGTCGCTCCAGCCGTTCTGACGGCGCCTCGTCCAGATGGCCCCGTCATCGGCCACGACGTAGACGTCGAGGGCATTGCCGCTCACCCCGACGGCCGGCCGCGAGACCACGGCGAGGCCGAGCTTGAGCTCCGTGACGTTGGCGCCGAAGGCCATGAGCGGCTGGGCGCTGCCTTTCGGCTTCATCGTCTGCGGCTTCGTGTCCGCGGCGACGACGGTGGTCAGGCGCACGCCTTCGCTGCCGGTGACGAGCACGCGCGCACCCGCCTTGACGTCGGCGACGGTGCGGTCGAGCGGCAGGACAGAAGGATCGTTGACGGCGAAGTTCGTCTCCCGTTCGGTCCAGTCGATGCCGACGAGATCGCCGTCCGTGAGCGTGTGCACCATCGTCCTCGCCGGGACGTCGCTGCCGTAGAGCGCGAAGCGGCGCGCGGTGAGGACGGCGCGGGCCATCAGCGGTGTGAGGGCATCACGAGCGATGGCCGGCGTCCACGAAAGCTCGCCGTTGACGGCGGCGACGGTCTTCGCTTCCAGCACGTTGTGATCGAAGACGGTCAGTGCGGCGCCGGGGCGCGCCTCCGGCGAAGGCCGCGCGAGCGGGCCGCCGGAAGAGCCTTTGGCGAATGGATTGAAGGCCACGGGGACGCCGTGCACGCGCAGCTCGTTGAGCGCGGCGTCGGCGGCGATGGCTTCGACGGTCTCGAACTTCTGCGGCTTCTCGTTCTGTCCCGGGACGCTCTGCAGGCGGAGGGCGGCCGGCAGTTGCAGCGTCTTGCCGCGGTCGAGAAAGAAGGCCACATGCGCGACGGCGGCGGCGCCGGGAGAGGGGCGGTAGTCCAGCAGCGCGGCCAGCCGGGCCACCGACTCGCGATGCACGGCCGTGCCGAGGAAGGCTTCGTTGGCGATGCGCTCCTGGTAGAAGGTGAGGACGTCGCCGAGGTACGCCCACATGTCGATGAGGGCGATGCCGTAATCGGTCTCGTCGCGCGACGTCCACGCCTTCAGCTCCGGCTGGTCGGCGATGGCGTGCAGCATCGTGCGGCGGAAGGAGGTGAAATCGCCCATCCGGTAGCGGACGGACGACAGCGCCGGACGGTTGTCGATCGTGACCGGCGTCGTTTGCGCCGAATCCATGCAGCAGCCGCAGCGCTTCATTTGCCGCTCCCTGTCGTAATGCGCAGCACCCCGTTGTCCGGGAAGTTCGGATCGTTGTCGAGGCGGATCACTTCCGTCCGGCCGGCCGCGAGCGCGCCGCGCGCGAGCTCGCCCGCCGGGCCGTCGCCGTAGCGATGCAGCGCCGTCACCTCCGCCGCCGCAACGCCTTCGACTTTCATGACGGCCGCGTAGATCTGGCTGAGGTAGAGCGGCTGCCCGAAGGTGAAGCGGTCCGGGTGAAAGAAGCCGCTGCCGCCGCTCGAGAGCGCCGCCAATACGTCCTTCTCCACGTCGCTGCGGAAGTGGCCCGGCTTGACGCAGACCTCCACCTCCAGCTCGACCGGCACGTAGGCCGGCGGATCGATCTCCAGGTCGTAGCCGGTCTGCAGCACGCGCGTGAGCCATTCCTTCACGCTCTCCTGCAGCGTCTCCGTGACCTCCAGCCGCCCTTTCGGATCGATGGTGACGAAGACCGTGTGCCACGTGCCGGTCCAGCGCAGCGTGGCCACGGCTTTCGACACCTGCGGATGGAGCATCGCGGCGCGGGCGTAGTCGTCTTCCGTGACCGCACGGTCGCTGCGCGTGCGCAGCGTGGCCGGCGCGGTGAGGCGCACTTCGTCGAGCGTCTCCGGCGGGACGCCGCCCCACGACGGCAGCGGATTGCGGAGCGCGTCGACGTCGGGGAACTTCTCGCCCGGCTCCGGATCTGCCGGCGGATCGTAGAGGATGTGAGCCAGCGCGTTCCGGCCGACGTTGCCGCTCCTGCCGACGCCGATGCGATACGACGAGCGGACGTAGACGCCTTTCGGCGGCGCCATGCCGGCCGTGCCGTCGCCGAAGCGGATCATGGCCCGGCCGTCGTTGTCGGTTTCGACGGCAAAGTGGGGGCTGGTCGAGAAGCTGGAGAGGAGATCGGGCTGCGGCGACCATGGCGTGAGGTCGCCGTCGCTCTCTACGTCCACGCCGATCTGCGGCGTCGTCACATGCGGATCGGTGAGCAGCAGCGAAGCGACGGAGGTCTCGCGCGTGGTCTCGACGCGGTAGCTGAGCGGACCTTTTTTCAGGAAGAAGCGGTAGGCACGGTCGGGCCGCGGTGCGATGCCTTCCTCCAGCCCTCCGGGCTCGGCCGGGTGCCACTCGTTACGAACGGTCCGTCCGTGATCGGCGAGCAGGATGTTGCCGCGGGCGATACCGATGGGCGCGTCCTGCCCGTTGACGCAGAGAGGGAAGCGCAGGGCGTCCTCCTCGTGCCAGATGAGGCGGGTGAGCTTCGTGTCCGGTGCGAGGGGATCGAAGAGCTCTTCGACGGCGATGAGACGCACCACCTGCCGGTGCTCCGGATCGGCGTCGACGGAGGTCTCCTCGAAGAGGACGAGATCGCCCGCCTGCAGGAGCGTGGCCACGCCGGCGCGGACGTCGGCGCGCGTGGAGCCGCGGGGCAGGCAGCAGTTCGTCCGTCCCCAGCGGTAGAGGGGAAGCTCGTTGAGCAGTGGATCGACAGGCAAACCGCGAAGGTTCTTCTTCTCGTTGAGCAGCCGGCCGCCGAAGACCTCGAACACTGCCTGGGCCGCGCTGGCCGCCTCCTCGAGGTCCACGTCGCCCTCGGTGATGATCTTCAGATCGGAGACGTCCTTTCCTTCTACCGGGCTGGTGATGCGGGTGACGACCGGTGTGCCGTCGCGGATGATGCCGGCCCCGCCGAGCGCGACTTCGACGAAGACGAACACGCGCGCGCTCGCGCCGTCGTGCATGGCGTAATCGATCAGCCGGGCGTGGCGCCGCACCGAGATGCGCTGGCGCGCCGTGGCCAGGAAGGCTTCGTTGGCGACGGCGTCCTGGTAGTAGCTGAGGTGATCGGCGGCGTACGCCATCAGCTCGACGAGCGTGATCCCCAGGTCGGCGGGATTGCGCTCGATCCAGTCGGGATGGAGCGACGGGATGAGGTCGAGCAGCGACTGGCGGAACGAGGCGTAGTCGCGCGCCAGGTAGTCGATGTTGATCGCGGGCGCGGCGGTGGCGCCGGGCGCGCACTCGCCGCGGCGGCAATCGAAGCGGCTCGGGCAGCCCGCCTTGAAGTTGAAGACGACGGAGGCATACGCGGGATGCAGCTTCGCCGGCGGGTTCGAGGGATCGTCGCCGAGGCCGAAGACCCGATGAATGGTGAGCGTGTAGTCGGAGAAGTCGCCCGGCTGGTCGACGCGGATGCGCAGGCGCTGTCCGGCGCGGGTGAGCTCCTCGACCACGATGCCGCGCACGCGCACGCCGCCGTCGATGGTCACGACCTTCGGGTCGTTCTGGTGGAGCAGGACGACGTCGTCGAGGAGCGCCTCGAGGTTGGCTTCGTGCGCCGGATCGGGCTTCGGGATGAAGCTCACCCAGAGCACGCGCTGGTTCTCGCCGGCCGGTTCGGTGACGACTTCGAGGAAGTCGATGCCGTTGACGAACGCGTGCTCCGCCACCTGATCGCGGCTGGTGTCAACGTCGCAGTGGAGGTCCTGGTAGACGGTCATGCCACGCCCCCGGAAGAGGAGAAGGAGTCGCGCTGCCGCTGCCCGGTGTCGCGGCGCACGTAGGTGACTTCGACGGTGAGCACTTCCTGCTGCGGCGTGATGCGCACCCGCTCGACGACGATCCGGTCGGCCAGCCAGCGCTGCAACGCTCCCTGCACGGTGAACTGCGTGGCCGCGGCGAGCGCGCCGCTGTTCGGCGCGAAGACGAGCTGCATGAGGCCGCACCCGAAGTCGGGCCGGTTCACACGCTCTCCCGGGTTGGTGAAGAGCACCTGCCAGATGAGGTCGCGCACGTGATCGTCAGGCGTGGTGACACCTGCCCGGCCACGGCCGTCGATGGTGAAGGGGTGATCGAAGTATTCACACATGGCTTTCTCCATCGGTACGGGGAGACGACCGGGGGGCCTCCGGCGGGCGGGCACGGCCCGCGGGGCTTGTCGCCACAGGCTCGGCGGCCGTTTCCGCGCAGAACACGTTCAGCAA
>DASWMP010000040.1:0-9584 GCA_036399695.1 Thermoanaerobaculia bacterium
GACGACGCGACGGCGCGGGGATTCTTCGGCGTATCGGGCGACCATTTGCATGCGCTGTTCGGTGGCGGATTGTGGGGGGCGTTTCCAGACCACGAGCGTCTTCGGGGCGCCGCCCAGGACCGTGGCCGGCATGTTCGAGGGGACGAACGGGTACGTGATGCGGGCTTTGCTGATCGCGTTGCCGCGCACCTCGTACGACGCGGCGCCGGCGGCTACGAGATAGCCGTCGCCGTCGACCAGCACGCCGGCGATGTCGCGGGCGGACGCGGCGGCCGAGAGCACGCGGATGCCGCCGGCGAGCGACCAGCGCACCAGGTGCAGGATGCCGGTGTCGATCGTGGCGATGGCCACTTCCCCGTTGCCCTGAACGCCGTGCGGTGCGGAGAATCTGCCTGGGGCGAGCGGGAGCGGCTGCCCCTGCGGGATCAGGGCGCGGGAGACCACCAGGCCGCGCAGCGCGGTGTCGTCCGTCCAGGAGAACAGATAGCGGTCGCCGTCGAGGAACAACAGCGGCGCGGCGTTCGTCGTCATCGGCGAGAGCACGGCCGGCTGGGTGTCGAGACCCACGCGCATCGCCAGGATGCCGTGCGGGGCGCCCCAGGTGACGACGTAGCGGGCGCCGTCCCAGATCACCGTCGGCGCCGTCGTGCCCGCCGAGGCGAGCGTCTTCGTTTCCAGGACATTCTGATCGCTGTCGATGAGGATCGTCTGCAACTGGCCGCCCGCGTTGAAGGCGATGAGAGCCTGCGAACCATCCGTGGCGATCGACGGCTCGCTCGTCACGTTCATCGGCGGGAGACTGGCGCTGCGGACGACGGCCGCGTCGCCGGGAGAGAGGCGGCCGGTGACGAGGCGGGCGCCATCGCCGAAGACCTCGCGCCAGACCAGCAGGTGGTGATTGCCGCGCCAGACGCCCGTGGGGAGCGCCTGCTCCGGCAATCCGGCGGAGAGCATGAAGCGGGTGCGGGACGTTTCGTCGTTCGAGAGCAGTTCCGCTTCCACCCAGCTTCCCGCCGGTTGATCGCGCGTGGAGGCGACGAAGGTCGTCGTGCCGACGGACGTCACGGCCATCGACGTCGCCTCGCCGCCGGGCAGCACGTGGAATGACTGCGCCGGAAGCGCCGGCTTGGAGAAGGAGACGCGGAGGCCGCCCGGACCGCCGGCAGGCGCGGCCCAGGCCGTGACGAAGGCCGTACCGTTCCAGGACGTGGCCGGGCGGACGAACGGAAGATTCGGCGATTCGTCGTTGACGAGCCGCGAACCGGTCCAGAGCAGTTGGTGGTTCTGCGTGTAGTAGTCGCCTACGACCGTGTTCACGCCGTCGCGGTGGGCCACGCGGGCGATGTAGTACGTGTTGCCGGCTCCGCCGACCGTCTCGAACGCCACGTCCTGCGCACGCACGGCCGCGGCCGTGCCGCTGAAGACGAACTTCGTCGCGGTGCCGTTGAGGAGCTCCGCGGGACGCAGGCCGTAGCTGCGGACCCCGCCCGTCTTATCGTCGAACCACTGCAGGCGGAAGCGGCCGTCGACGAAGATCGCCTCGACGTGGCTGAGCACGAACTCCGACTCCACGAGCGACGTCGGCTTCAGGACGAGGTTGCCGGCGCGGTCGAGCATCATCACGTGGATCTGCCCTCCCTCGAAAAACGGGACACCGGCGGGGCGGCTGGCGGCCACGAAGAGATGCTCCCCGTTCCAGGCCAGGGCGACGTTGTGCGCCGGCACGTCCATCGTGGTCAGCGGCGTGATCTCCCCTCCCGCCGAGATCGCGACGAGCCGGACGCGGTTGTGGTTCTCGGTCCAGGCGACGAAGAACGAGCTTCCGTCCGAGGCGATGTCGTAATCGGCGTCGGGCTGGAGTGAGGTGACGTTGAAGCCCGTGCCGTCGACGCCGATGCCGCTGGCGGTGACGCGAGAGGCCCAGAGGCGCGGATCGTTGACCGAGATCCGTTCGTCGCGCCAGAGCGCGAGATACTGCGTGCGGCTCGCGGCGACGACGATCCCGTCGCGGCGTCCGGGAGCCAGGCCGACCGGCGGCTGCCCGAAACGGATTTCCTGGGCGATGGCGGCCCCTGCCGCGAGGAAAAGGATCAACAGGGTCAGAAAAGTGAGCTTACGCATGCAGTGTCTCCAGCTTTAGAAGTCGGGCCGAGGAGGGGGAAAGGGCCGGGGGAGAGATGCGCCAGGCCGTCCGGCGTCCCGAGCGATCTGCCCGGTCGCTGTGAGGTTGTGATGGGACGCCGAACGGCCAGTGCATGACGTCTATGCTACCACAGCATAAACATTGGTGCGCCGGCGGGGGTCGAACGGAGTGGAGGACGGACAATCCTGTCCGTCACGCGAGTAATGGAGCGAACACGCCGGTGCGGGATTGGCTTCGTGGCTACTTTATCGCGTGACGGACAGGATTGTCCGTCCTCCACTGCTGTACGGCGGCTGGTCCGCGCTTCTTTTGGAGGTGGGTCGGGGTACCTCGCGAGGTGGGTCGGGGTACCTCGCGAGGTGGGTCGGGGTACCTCGCGAGGTGGGTCGGGGTACCTCGCGAGGTGGGTGGGGGTACCTCGCGAGGTGGGTGGGGGTACCTCGCGAAGTGTTACCGGGCGCCGGTGACGAAGGCCGTGACGCGCTCCACGACCTGCGGGTCGCGCAGGATGCGGCGATGGCCGAGGCCTTCGGTGGTGAGGAGGTGCGCGCCGGGCCAGGCTTCGGCGAGGGCGGCCCCTTCGTGCCAGAAGGTGTCCTGATCGTCGCGGTCGTGGACGATGAGGAGAGGGGCGGACATGGTGCGGGCGGTCTCGGCGAGGGAGTAGTCGCTCCACTTGCGGGCGAAACGGTCCTCGATGCGGGAGCGCATGGCCGTCACGGTCGGCTCGTCGAGGCCGAGGATCTGGCCGAAACGGTTCGTGTAGTCAGCCGGCTCGAGCGGCGGGGCGATGAACGCCAGCCGCTGCACTTCGAGGCCGTCGCGGAGGGCCAGCGTGGCGGCGGCGCAGCCGAGGGAGTGGGCGACGATCGCCGCCGGCAGCTCCGTCGTCTCGATGACCGCACGGAGGGCCCAGGTGAAATGAGGCAGCGACGAGCGGGAGCCGGGGGAGGCGCCGTGGGCAGGGGCGTCGAAGGTGACGACCGAGTGCCCGAGGTCCACCAGCGGCTGCACGAACGGCGCGAGCTGGGAGCCGCGTCCTTCCCAGCCGTGCACCAGCAGCACCGAAGGTCCGGCCCCGAAGCGCCCGAAACGCCAGGCCCGGACGCTCGACCCGCTGCCGAGCGGCACGTCGAACGCGACGCCCTGGGCCAGGAGCTCCCGCTCACGCGGCGGGGCCGTGAACCGGCGCGGCTTCATGAACAGGTTCATCGCCACGCGCGAGGCGACGGTGGGAGCGGTGGCCGAAAGAAGACGCATCGCCCCGCGGATGACGGTGAGGCCGAGCGGCCGATTGAGGTCCCTGTTTGCCTGCGCTGCTTCCGACATGGCTAACCCTCCGTGATGAGGAGCGAAAAATAGCACGACCGTTCGTGCGCAGTCGAGCAGCAATCTTGGAGGGTGGGGAGAGGATCTCGGAGTGCGGTGGCGAATAGGAGGGTGTCTCAAAACGGAGCGCACACACTCTGATGGCCTGATCAGAAACCGGCGCCTGCGGGCGCAGACAGACAAGAGTGTCTGTCCCACATTGAATGCCAGCGTGCCCGCGGGTGCCCGATATTCGGCGGAATCTGAATGTGGGACAGACACTCCTGTCTGTCCGCGCCCGCAGCCGCCGGTTCATCGACGGCAGAACCAAGGGAGTAGATCGAGGCGCACCGTTTTGAGACACCCTCCGTGCGCCACCGCACTCCGAGATCGGCGCGGAGGCACGTGCGTTATCGTTCGCGCCCATGTACCGCACCATCATTGCTCTGCTCCTGCTCCTCTCCCTCGGCTGCGCCAGCGTCACTACAACGGACACCTCCTGCCCTCCCGCCCCTCCGCCCTACCAACCCACCGCGGAGCAGGTGGAGCTCGATACCATCTACAGCCTGCTGGCCTATGCCGTGGTCTACGTGAACTGGCAGCCGGCTACGCAGGAGTCGCGCGGCTACAACATCGGGTCGGTGCTGGTGGATCCGGAGGACAACGTCGTCTGCTGGGCGGTGAACTCGGTCGGCGTGACGGGCAACGGGACGCAGCACGGCGAGGTCCGCCTGATCACGAACTACGTCGGCAACACACGCACCTTCTCCCTCCCGAAGCACGCCATCTATACGACGCTCGAGCCTTGCGCCATGTGCTCCGGCATGATGACGATGCAGTCCATCGCGAAAACCGTCTACGGCCAGCGCGATCCCGATTACGGCGCGACGCTCGAACGGCTGGCCCTGAACTCGACAGCCGCCGGCGGCTACTGCCCTTTCCCACGCACGGTCGTCAGCGTGGAGACGGAAAGCGAGTTCGCGGCCGCACTCGACCGCGGCTACGCGCGGTATCACGCGACGACGAAGGAGCCGCGTCTCACACGATTCCTGGCCAGTAGCGAGGCGCAGCAGATTTACGCCGCCGCCTATAAGGCTTTCCTCGACTACAAGCCGGTGCACGCCGCCAATGAGGCGCGTCTGGCCGCCGCCAGGGAGTTCCTGCGCGGCGTGCCGACCTCTTACATGCCCATTCCGTACACAACGAACTGTCCGGCGGGCAGCGCGGCCGCTCCGGTTCCGTAACTCCACCCCCCGCTGCCCTCACCTTCGGCCATAATCGCCGGCGGGGTCCGTATGTCCTTCACAAAAAAATACCTGCTGTGGCTTCTCGTTCCTCCGGCGATCGTCACAGTACCGCCCGGACTGTTGTTTCTCACCCAGGTGGTCCAGCTCACCTGGAGCGGGATCTTCATGCTCCTCGGCGGTCTGGCGGTGATGTACGCGATCGGCGGCATCGTCTTCACGCGCGGCGTGCAGCCCTACGCCGAAGCGGTCGAGCGGGCGCTGGAAACGAAGACGGATCCGTCGCAGGCGATGTCGGCCTGCCTCGATCGCACGAAGCTGCTCTCGCTCCTCCTCTGGAGTGGCGGCGGGCTGCTCTACGCCATCGTCGGCACGGCCGTCTTCATGCCGACCGGCCTCGGGTTCGGCTACTTCCTCGTCGCGGCGCTCATCGGCTCGTTCCCGTCCATCGTCTGGGGCTATGCGATGGGCAAATATCAGCTTCGCCGCGCCGCTGAAGAGGCAGGCGTGGAGACGCTGCACTACCGGGGCCGCGAGCTCCCCCTCGGCCGCAAGATCGCCATCGTCTTCATCGGCTCCTTCATCGTCAGCTCCGCGGCGCTCGTCCAGCTCATCTCCTCGAAGGTCTCGACGACGCTCGAGACGCTGGCCATCAACACCGAAGGCGAGCGCTGGAACCGCCTCTACGACAGCGCGAATCTCGTGGCGAACTTCGACGCGTCGGCACTCGATACGCTCAAGAGCTACGTGCCGCCGACGTACACGCTCCATCTCGTCGACAAGCGTGGCAACGTGGTGACGACGAACGAGAACGCGGTGCTCACCCCCACCGAGCTCGCCAGCGTCCGCCGCATCCGCAACGGCGACAGCAGCGCCTACATCGGCCCGCACGTGAGCCGCTTCCGCGAGCTGCGCAACGGCTCGATCCTCGTGCTCTCCGTCCCCTGGGCGCCGTACCAGCACATCCCGTTTCAGATCACTTTCTACACGCTGCTCATCGCCCTCTTCACGACCATCGCCTTCTCGGTGGCGACGTTCTTCCTCTCGCGCGACGTGACCTACCCGATCCGCGAGCTGCGCAAGGTGACGAGCGAGATGGCGCAGGGCAATTTCGACGTGGCGCCGCGCGTGTTCGCGGATGATGAAGTGGGCGCGCTGGCCGACAGCTTCACCGAGACGCGCGGCAACCTGCGCCGCCTCCTGGGCCGCGTGGGCGGCAGCGGCACGACGATCACGGACGGCGTCCGCGTCATCACCGGCGGCACGGAGTCGCTGCTCGTCCGCTCGCGCGATCAGGCGGAGTTGACGGAAAGCTCGTCGCTGGCGCTCGAAAACGTCCGCGGCGGCATCAGCCGCGTCCTCGGCGCCGCCGACAGCGTGACCGACCTGACGCAGGACGCCTCCAGCCGCGCGCTCGAGATGCAGGCCTCGGCCGAAGAGGTCGCACGCAGCATGGACTATCTCTTCCAGTCGGTGGAGAAGACGTCGTCCTCGACGACGGAGATGAACGCGTCGATGGTCGAGGTGTCGAAGCGCACCGAGGTCCTGAGCAGTATCGGCGAGGAGGTGTTGTCGTTCGTCGCCGAGATGGATTCGACGATCGCGGAGCTGCGCGCCGGTTCGCAGTCGACGGCGGACCTGGCGCAGCAGGTCAGTGACGACGCCCGCGCCGGCGGCGAAGCGGTGCTCCGCACGGTCGAAGGGATCACGGCCGCACACGAGTCGACCATGAGCGCAGCCACGACGCTCGACGAGCTGCAGCACAGCATCGGCCAGATCTCGCAGATCCTCACGGTCATCGAAGAGGTGGCGAACCGGACGAACCTCCTCTCCCTCAACGCGGCGATCATCGCCGCGCAGGCGGGCGAGCATGGCGCCGGCTTCACCGTCGTCGCCGACGAGATCCGCGAGCTGGCGGAACGGACGCGCGGCTCGACGAAGGAGATCTCGTCGATCATCAAGCGCGTGCAGGGGGGCTCGAAGGAAGCGGTCTCGAAGATGCACGCCGGCGTGGCGCGCGTCAGCGAGAACGTGGAGCTGGCGCAGGAAGCGTCGCAGTCGCTGGAGAAGATCGTCGACAGCGCCTCGAAGTCGTTCGGCATGGCCACGAAGATCTCCCGCTCGCTCGAAGAGCAGGCCACCGCCAGCCGGCGTCTGCACGAGGTGACGTCGAGGATGTCCGATCACATCACGGAGCTGACCCGCGGCTCCCGCGAACAGGCCCGCGGCACGCAGCTCCTGGCGCAGGAAGCAGAGCGCGTCCGCGACATCGCCGCGCAGGTGAAGAACGCCACGGAGGAGCAGTCCACCGCCGGCCGCGGCATCACCACCGCGCTGGAAAAGATCGCCGAAGACTCCCGCGCCATGCGCGACCTCCTCGAACGCCAGTTGCGCGAAACCGACCGCATCGCCGACGCTTCACGCACCATGCTCGAAATCGCCCAGCAGAACGAAGGCATCGCCCAGGACTTCAGCTCCACCGTCCAGAACCTGGTCCGCAGCGGCAGCGAGTTCGAGAGCGAGGTGGCGAGGTTCAGGTTCCGGGGAGGGGAGCACTAGCGCGCCGCTGGCGCGTCATTGCTGGTTGTTGGTTTTTGGTTTTTGGTAGAGGCGGTTGTCCGTTGTCCGTTTCCCGTTGTCCGTGCTGCGCTCGGCGATGATCCTGGTGTAGCGCAGCACGGAAAACGGACAACGAGCAACGAACAACGACTCCAAAACCAAAAACCAACAACCAACAACCACCCTCCAGTCTCCGGTGCCTCTACTCTTCATCCACCGCCACATGCGTGGCGGGGTCGCTTGCCCACTCGGCGAATGAGCCGTCGTACATCGAGACGTCGTAGCCGAGATAGCGCATGACAAAGTAGGAGAGCGAGGACTGCATGCCGGTGCGGCAGTAGGTGATATTTGGCTCGTTGCGGGTGATCTTCTTTGATTCGTGCAGGGCGTAGAGCTCGGCCGGCGGTTTGAACGTGCCGTCTTCGGCCATGAGCTCTTTCCAGTAGATGTTCACGGCGCCGGGGATGTGGCCGCCGCGGGCGATTCCATCTCCCGGTTCCTTGCCGCTGTACTGGTCGGGCGGGCGGGCGTCGATGAGGCCGAGCGTGTCGAGCGGAACGAGCTTGCGGAGCTGTGAGAGATAGACGAGGCGCTCCGCCTGGACGCGGGGGGTGAACTTCGCTTTCGGCGGCGTGACCTTCTCGGTGGAGATGGCGCGTCCTTCGGCTTTCCACTTCGGCAGGCCGCCGTCGAGCAGTGAGGCGCGGTCGCCGTGCCCGAGGTAATCGAGCGTGTAGAAGAAACGGGCGGCCAGGAGGGGGTCGTCGCCGTAAATGACGATGCGTCCGCGGTCGCCGATCCCGGCCGCTTCGAGTGCTTTCTGCAGCTCGCTCGCATTCGGGAGCTCGCTCGTGAGGCCGGCGCGGTCGACGGCGATCGTGCCGAGCGTCAGCAGGAGCGCCTGAGGGAGATGGCCGGCGTCGTACTGCGTGGCGTCACGGCCCACGTGGACCACCGTCACCTTGCGGTCGCGGATCTTCTTCTCGAGCCAATCGGCCGAGACGAGCATCTTCTCATTGACCCCGGCGCGAGCCGGCAAAGCGACAAAGAGAAGGACCGCCAGAAAACGTTTCATCATCTCCCTCGTAAACTAGCGCGCATTATGAAGATGTTTGTAGCCGGCGCCATCCTTCTCTTCGCCCTGCCGCTCACCGCCGAGGTCACGGTGCGCTCGCTGCCCGCGTCGCCGCTCATCGAGCGTACGCAGAACGCGCAGGCGCTCGGGTTCGACCTCCTCCTCGAGAACAAGACTGACGAGACGCTGGAGCTGAGCCGCATCGAGGCCAGCGTCCTGGCGAAGGACGACGTCCTCGTCCTGCAGCGCCGCCTGCAGCGCAACGGCGACAGTATCTCCACGCTGGCCAACCGGGAGATGAAGCCGGGCGCGAAGCTCGTGATCTTCAACCCCTTCCACGACTTCGAACCTGACGTCGAGCTGCGCCGCATCCGCTACGACCTCTGGTTCGACGTCGGGGAGGAGTCGGAGAAACATCAGGCCTCGATCGTGATCGAGCCGCAGCCGTACGCCGGCCGGACGTCCCTGATCCTCCCGCTGCGCGGCCGCGTCCTGGTGCACGACGGCCACGATTATCTCAGCCACCATCGCCGCCTTGATATCACCGGCGGCATGACGACGGCCCTCGGCATCTCCGACAACATGATGCGCTACTCGTACGACCTCGTCGTGATCGATCCCCGTGGCAACATGCACCGCGGCACCGGCAACGCGAACGAGGAGTGGTACGGCTTCGGGACGGCCGTCGTCGCGCCGGGCGACGGCGTGGTCGTGGCAATGGCCAACGACCGCCAGGACGGCACCCAGGAGCAGCGCGCCCCCATGGAGCTCGCCGACGTCCTGAAGGACTTCACCCGCATCTACGGCAATTACGTCGTCATCGACCACGGCACCGGCGAGTTCAGCGTCCTCGCCCACCTCAAGCAGGGCAGCGTGAAGGTGCAGGCCGGTGACCGCGTCAAACAGGGGGCAACCATCGCCGCGATGGGCTCCTCCGGCGACTCCATGTTCCCCCACCTCCACTACCAACTCCAGCGCGACGCCAGGACCGGCGAAGGGCTGCCGTCGTATTTCTCCGACTACCGCCGCCTCACCGGAGCCGCCTTCGTCAAAGTGAAGCGCGGCCAGATCGATACAGGGGATGTGGTGGAGTCGATGAGGTAGACGATGTTGGAGTGCGGTGGCGAACGGAGGGTGTCTCAAAACGGTGCGCCTCGATCTACTCCCCTGGTTCTGCCGTCGATGAAGGCGGCGCCTGCGGGCGCGGACAGACAGGAGTGTCTGTCCCACATTCAGATTCCGCCGAATATCGGGC
>DASWMP010000041.1:0-2227 GCA_036399695.1 Thermoanaerobaculia bacterium
CACCGCGTGCGCGCTCCTCGGCCTGCAGTGCGTCGTCTACATGGGCGAGGTGGACATGGCGCGACAGGAGCTCAACGTCTTCCGCATGCGCCTCCTGGGCGCGGAAGTGGTCCCGGTGTCGAGCGGCAGCAGGACGCTCAAGGACGCGATCAACGAAGCGATCCGCGACTGGGTGACGAACGTCCGCACCACGCACTACATCATCGGCTCCGTGCTCGGTCCGCATCCGTATCCGATGGTCGTGCGCGACTTCCAATCGGTGATCGGACGCGAGGCGCTCGTGCAGTTGAAGAAGAAGACCGGCGGCCTGCCGGACGTCGCGGTGGCCTGCGTGGGCGGCGGCTCGAACGCGATCGGCCTCTTCTACGAGATGCTGAAACACGAGTCGATCCGGATGATCGGAGTCGAGGCGGGAGGCCGCGGCACGAGCCTTGGCGAGCACGCGGCGCGCTTCTCCGGCGGCGCCCTCGGCGTGCTGCACGGCACGCGCTCCATGGTCCTGCAGGACGAGTTCGGCCAGATCGCCGAGACGCATTCGATCTCCGCCGGACTCGATTACCCCTCCATCGGCCCCGAGCACGCGCACCTGCAGGAGATCGGCCGCGTCGAATACGCCGACTGCAGCGACGCTCTGGCGCTAGAGGCGTTCCACAAGGTGTGCGAAAGCGAAGGAATCATCCCCGCCCTCGAGTCCTCCCACGCCCTCGGCTGGCTCCTGCGCAACGGCAGCACGATCCGGAAAGACGCGATCGTGATCGCGAACCTCTCGGGACGCGGCGACAAGGACGTGCCGCAGATTGCGGCGCTGGAGGGACGGTCGTGAGGCTCACGTATCGCGAGGACAACCCCTCATCCGGCCGTTGGCCACCTTCTCCCCTCACGAGGGGAGAAGGGCTACTAAGTTTGCCTCTCGCCGAGAGTGGAATGAAGGAGCTACTAAGTTGCCTCTCGCCGAGAGTGGAGATTTGTAGCCCCGCGACGAGCGGGGAGAGGGATGCTCGGCGCCTGCGCGTGGCCAGTCCGCGTCCGGTGCGACCCTCACGATGTGATGTTAGAAGACCAGGTGCCGAGCCGGGTGAGGGGGCGTGCCCATACGCGCTAACTTAGTCCTCCGGCGACGAGTTGACCGACGGCACGTTGGTAAGGACGAGCGCGAGAGGTAAGCGCGAGGTGGCGACATCGTTTTCGAGCCGAACGGAGAATGTGGCCCGTGGTGAGCTGCGGCTCGATCGCCGTGACGATTGCGTCGAGAAGCAGCTTAGTGACTCGCCACCAGCTCAGGGGTCGTGATTGGGTATCCCCAGGGGGAAAAAGATTCGGCCGAAACGATGAATTCGTCGATCAGAACAGCCACAAGCAGTTTGGCCAGAACGTAGACGCGGAGTAGTTCAGGGCTGCGTACCGGGACCTTGCCGAGATGCAGCACCGACTTGAGGGTCTTGAACTTCATCTCGATCTGCCATCGCAACCCGTACATATCAAGAATCCTTGTCGCTTCCTCCGTGGACGGAAGGTTGGTCAGGACGAAGAAATACCCAGCCGCTTCGAGAGTGCGGAGATCGATGCTTCGTTGTCGTTTTCCCGCCTCTTTCAGAATGCGTTGCCGTGCCGCCGCGGCCGCAGGCTCACTCTTGCGAATTGCCACCAGCCGACATCGCATCTGCTCACCCTTTGGTAAGCGAAACGCAACAGCGAACTCTCCGGGCTCCGCTTCAGGGAGGCTGCGCAGCGCACCGAACAAATCGAATGATTCGCCGTCGGGATGCTCGAGCGGTAAGGTCGACCATGCGAAACGGACAATGAACGACGCTCCTGCATTCATCACCGACGCCAGCCCCGAGCGATGGGCATAGCCGCGGTCGGCGATGACGATCTCGCCTGGTTTGAACGTAAACCGTTCCAGCTTTTCGCCGCCGCTTGCATCAGTCAGTTCAACCGAGTCGAAGCGATGACTCTGCAGATCGATCCCGACGTGAAGCCGAGCGTCAGTTCCTCTGCTGCCGCGTCGATTGATCGTGGTCGCATCCAGCAGCCGCACTCGTGCCGCAGTTCGCCACTTCACCTGGTAGATCGCTGATGCCAATAGCACTCCCAGCCAATCGCCAGTTCGCAAAAATCGTTTCATCAGCGCCACGTCGCTGACGTCTGCTACCTCGGCTTCGGCAGCCATGGCCGCCGTCTCCCGCAGCGACCTCTCTGCCACAGCCCACGTCATGACAAGCTGCAG
>DASWMP010000042.1:0-5516 GCA_036399695.1 Thermoanaerobaculia bacterium
CCGCGCTCCAAGATCAAACCTCAATCGTAAAGCTCGAGAATCACCCGTTCCGGGTCGCGCTCGAGCTCATGGATGACCGTTGCGTGAGCCCTGAGGAGCCGTTCGACGGCCTCACTGCTGCAGTTCCCGATGCGGAGCCAGACGACCTTTGGCGGCGCCCCTCGCAGGACCGCAGCAACTTCACCCGTGCGACACCTTCGTCTTCCGCTCACGATCGGCCGCGTAGCTGAGGCAGGCGAGAATGTCGTCGTGCGTGAGATCGGGAAAATCGGAGAGGATTTCTTCTTCGGACATCCCGGACGCCAGATACGAAAGCACGTCGTAGACCGTGATTCGGATCCCGCGAATGCACGGCTGCCCGCCACGTTTTCCCGGCTCGACCGTGATGAAGTCTTCGTAATTCATCGCCTCAGCATGGTAGCCGGAACCGGTCTGACTGACCACTGACCGTGGCGCGCGGGCCGGGAACGATGGGACCTATGGGACAGATGGGACCTCTAGGACCTATCGGAAGCAGCCATTCGGAGAGTCCTCCGCGGTGCCGCAGGCTGACGTGAGAGGGCCTGGCGGCGGGCTCGCGGAACCCGTCTCTCGTGGGTTTGCCATTGGTCCCTTAGGTCCCATCTGTCCCATAGGTCCCATCGTTCCCGGCCTGCGCCGCGCTACTGGCCGCTGACCACGCCGGGGCGGATCTCGTCCACCAGCTTGGCGAACTTCCGCGAAAGGCCTTTCGTCACCACGATCTGCTTGAGGTAATTCAGAGACGTGATGGCCGCCGGAATGCCGGACAGCGCCGTCGGAATCGACGCCAGCCGCATGGCGAGCTGCAGGGCTTTGTCGGTGCCGGTGTACTCCGTCGACAGAAAGTCCGCGCGCGCTTCGCTCTGGTAGGCAATGGTCAGCAGGTAGATGTCGGCCACGAGGTCGCGGAAGCGCATCTCGCTGCCCCACGCGAAGCAGTTGCCGGCGCGGATGTTGGCCAGGAACTCCTCTTTCGTTTCACCGCGGGAGACGGTGTGCACCTTGGCCACGTGCTTCAACGTGTGGGCGTCGGAGCCGCCGACCATCGAGATGTGGCGGCCGTGCTCTTCCATCACGGTCGTGACGAGCTGCTGGACCATGCGGTTGTGAAACGAGGCCATGGCGCCGTTGAGCACTTCGAAGATGTCGAACATCTCGAGCAGCTCGGCGATGTAGCGGCCGGCCACGTTCTTCATCCGGTAGTTTTGAAAGAGGTGGTTCACACCGAACAGCAGTTTCTGCTGCTTGAGGTAGGGGATGAGGTCGCGGATGTTCGGGCGGAGCCGCTGGATCTCGCGATGCTGCTCCTCGTTCAGGTCCCAGACGCCGACGTGGATGCGCTGGCCCGTCTCGGGGAAATACGTTTCCACCTCTTCACCGATGAAGAAATCGGTCAGATCGGGGTGCTTGTTGAGAAGATAGAGGGCGCCATCGATGGAATCGTGGTCGGTGAGCGTGACGTACGACATCCCACGCTCTTTTGCGATACGGTACACATCTTCCGGCGGGTTGTAGCAGTCCCGAGTGTTGGCGCGGCGGAAGTATTTGAAAATCGAGTAGCGGCTGTGGCAATGCAGGTCCGCACGCTTCAGCGTCGGATCCTCCGGTAGCCCCGGCATCAGCGAATCGTTCATCGAGTTTGCACTGCCCTCAGGATGATTGTTCAACCTCGTGGCATTTTCTACAATTCGCGTGCCCGCGAGGGGAGCTAGTCTAGCTCACATCGAAAAAACTAAATGGCACAGTCCACACGTGGTAAAGCGACTCCCAATCCCGGCAGCGACTGGGTCGACCTCGATGTACCGAGCCGACTGCCGATCATCCCGCTCGTCTCGTCGGTGCTCTTTCCCGGCGGCGTGCTCTCCCTGCAGGTCGGGATCGATCGGAACGTGCGGCTCCTCAAGAGCCTCCCGGACGATCAGAACCTGATCGCCGCCTTCTGCCAGAAGAGCGGCGACAAGGAGAACCCGCGGCCGGAAGACCTCTCCCAGATCGGCGTCCTCGCGGCCATCGTGCAGCGGCTCCCGCTCTCGGCCGACCGCTATCAGCTCTTTCTCCAGGGCCGGCAGCGCGTGGAGCTCGTGCAGATGCTGCAGAACGAGCCCTATTTCGAGGCGAAGCTGCGCGAGGTCGCGCCACGGCCGATCCCGAAGACGGTCAAGACCGAGCAGCTCATGGCCAAGTCGATGTCGCTCTTCGAGAAGCTCGTCGAGAGCGATTCGAAGTATTCGAACGAGCTGCTGAACATCCTCCGGATGAACATCGACGAAGGGCCCGATACCTTCGCCGACCTGCTGTCGTCGTTCGTCAATTTCCCGCTCGAGGAGAAGCAGCTCCTGCTCGAGACGGTCAATCCGATCGAGCGCATCGAGCTCCTCATCGACTGGATTCAGCGCGACCTCGGCCGCGCCACGGTCGACCGCGAGCTGCAGCGGCAGATCCAGTCGTCGATCGACCGCCGCGAGCGCGAGAGCTATCTCCGCGAGCAACTGCGCATCATCCAGGACGAGCTGGGAGACACGAACGGCGCCGAGCGTGAAGCCGATACCTATCGCGACCGCATCGAGACCCTGCCCGTCGCCGAAGAGCAAAAAGTCGCGCTGCGCCGCGAGGTGAACCGCCTCGGCCAGCTCTCGCCGTCGTCGTCCGACTACGCGGTGCTCAAGGGTCACCTCGACGTGGTCCTGCAGATCCCCTGGAGCGAGAAGACCGAGGATCGTCTCGACCTCGCCAAGGCGGAGGAGATCCTCGACGAGCGCCACTACGGCCTCGAAAAGGTGAAGGAGCGGGTGCTCGAGTTCCTCGCGGTGCTGAAGCTGAAAGGGGACCTCAAAGGGCCGATTCTCTGTTTCACCGGCCCCCCGGGCGTCGGCAAGACGTCGCTCGGGGCCGCGATCGCCGACGCGCTCGGACGGAAGTTCATCCGCATGGCCGTCGGCGGCGTCACGGATGAATCGGAGATCCGCGGCCATCGCAAGACCTACATCGGCGCGATGCCGGGGAAACTGATCAACAGCTACATCCAGGTCGGCGTGAACAACCCGCTGATCATGATCGACGAGATCGACAAGATCGGTAAGGACTTCCGCGGCGATCCGGCCTCGGCGCTGCTCGAGGTGCTGGATCCGAAGCAGAACCACGCCTTCGTCGACCGCTATCTGGAGATCCCGTACGACCTCTCGCACACGCTCTTCATCTGCACGGCGAACGTGCTGGACATGATTCCGGGGCCGCTGCGCGACCGGATGGAAGTGATCCGCCTCTCCGGCTATACGGAGAGCGAAAAGCTCAACATCGCCAGGAAGCACCTCATCCCGGAGCAGATCGAGAACCACGGCCTCTCCGCGGACCAGGTGACGATCGACGACGAAGCCATCCTGCTCGTGGCCCGCGATTACACGGCCGAATCGGGCGTGCGCAATCTCGAGCGCAACATGGCCACGATCCTCCGCAAGATCGCCCGCAAGGTGGCGAGCGGGGACGAGACCGCGCACTACGCGGTCAAGGCCGAAGACGTCGAGGGATACCTCGGCCTGCCGAAGTTCGAGCACGAATTCGCCGAGCGCCGTCCTGAAGTGGGCGTGGCGACGGGGCTGGCCTGGACGTCGGTCGGCGGCGAGATCATGTTCATCGAGACCACGCGCATGGCCGGCAGCGGACGCACCACCGTCACGGGGCAGCTCGGCGACGTGATGCGCGAGTCGGTGCAGGCCGCCTATTCGTACGTCCGCTCGAAGGCGCGCGACCTGGGCATCGAGGATTCGAAGTTCAGCGAAGCCGACATTCACATCCACTTCCCGGCAGGCGCGATCCCGAAGGACGGCCCCTCGGCCGGCGTGGCCATCGCCACCTGCATCGCTTCGGTGATCGGCGACCGCCCCGTGCGTCATGATGTGGCGATGACGGGGGAGATCACGCTCCGCGGCAAGGTGCTGTCGGTCGGCGGCATCAAGGAGAAGGTGATGGCCGCGCATCGCGCCAACATCAAGACGGTCGTGCTGCCGGAAGGGAACCGCAAGGACCTGCAGGAAGTGCCGGCCGAGATCAAGGATCACCTCACGTTCGTCTTCGCCGAGCGCGTCGAAGACGTTTGGAAACAGGCTCTGATGGAGCAGAATGCGTCCGAAGAGCCGGCAGGCGAAGGAGAAGGTCCGATCGAGCAGCGTTCCGAGAGTGAAGTGGCGCAGCAGATGAGCGAGCGTTCCGAGCAGCGATGAAGCGAGGTTGTCTCAACAACGTCGTCTTCGCGGCGCTGATGCTGCTCGCCTTCGGCGGCAGCACCTGGTTCTGGTTCACCTTCTTCGTGAAGGGACGCTCGCTGCCGACGCCCGACCTGATCGGCAAGTCGGTCGCGGACGCGCGCGCCATCGCCGCGGACCTCGGCGTGGACCTGGTGGTGGACGAAGCGCATCGCCGCAACAGCGACAAGGTGCCGCTCGGTCACATCGTCTGGCAGAACCGCTCGCCCGGCGCCACGAGCTTCATCAAACGGGGGACGTCGATGCGTGTCGAGCTGAGCGCCGGACCGCTGGTCCTGCGCGTCCCCGAGCTGGACGGCCAGACACCCGGCACGGCCATGCTCCGCCTCGGCCAGCAGAACCTGAAGCTCGGCAACATGACGTACGTCGAGCTGGCAGGGGGGACGCGGCAGGGGATCGTGGCCGCCGATCCACCGAAAGGAACGGTCGTCGGCGCGCAGTCGCCCGTCTCGCTCCTCGTCTCGATCCCGCAGGCTGCCACGCCCTACGTGATGCCCGATCTCATCGACCGCCCGCTCGATCAGGTCCGGCCGCGGCTCGAAGCGCACGGTCTCACGGTCACCAGCGTCAAGTTCGAGGCGTATCCCGGAATCCGGGATGGCATTATCATCCGCCAGTACCCGCTGCGCGGCTCACCGGTCTCCGGCCGCGATCCGATCACCGTCGTGGTCAGCCGGCAGGAAGAAACGAGCATCACAGAGGCGCCCCCGGGGACGTAGGGGACGTAGAGCGGTTTTTGGTTGTTGGTTTTTGGTTGTTGGTCCCCCGGCCGCCGCCCAAACCAAAAACCAACAACCAACAACCAAAAACTAATGATCCAGATCGCTCCGTCGCTGCTGTCCGCCGACTTCTCGCGTCTCGCCGACGAGTTGCGCACCATCGACGGCGCGGACGTGCTGCATCTCGACGTCATGGACGGGCGCTTCGTCCCGAACATCACCCTCGGGCCGCCGATCATCAAGGCGCTCCGGGCGCATACGAAGCTGCCGTTCGACTGTCACCTGATGATCGTCGAGCCGCAGAACTACATCGAGCGCTTCCTCGACGCCGGGGCTGACATGATCTCGGTGCACCACGAGGCGGAGCCGCACCTGCACCGCGCCCTGCAGATGATCCGGGACGGCGGAGCGAAGGCCGGGATCGCCATCAACCCCGCCACGCCGGCCGAAGTTCTGTCCACGTCGATCGAATTTTGTGACTACGTACTGGTCATGAGCGTCAATCCCGGCTTCGGCG
>DASWMP010000043.1:0-17224 GCA_036399695.1 Thermoanaerobaculia bacterium
CGAGATTGGCCACTGGCTCGGTCTCTACCACACGTTCCAGGGCGGCTGCTCGAAGAACGGCGACCTCGTGGCTGATACCCCGGCCGAGCGTTCGAACGCCTTCGGCTGCCCGACCGGCCGCGACTCCTGCGCCGGCAAGCAGTACCCGGGCGTCGATCCGATCGAGAACTTCATGGACTACACCGACGACTTCTGCATGTACAAGTTCTCGGCTGGCCAGGCTTCTCGCGCCGACGTTCAGGCTGCCACCTACCGCGGCCTGTAATTTCTCGCAACTCACTCGAAAAGGGGACGCAATCGCGTCCCCTTTTTGTTTGTTGTTGGTTTTTGGTTCCGGCGCCGTGCCTTACGCTGACCACCAACGAACAACCAAAACCCAACAACCGAAAACCAAAAACTCAAAAATGATGACCTTTCTCGCAGCCTTACTCTTCGCCGCCACGCTCGACACCACCACGACCCTGCCGGTTCCGCGGATCTCCGTGGCCGAAGCCCATGCGCTTCAGGAAAAAGGGGAGGCGGTGTTCGTCGACGTCCGCGGCAGCGTCCCATTCGAGCTTGGCCATATCCAGGGAGCGGTCTCGATGCCGCTCGGTCTGATCAACCAGCGCGCCGGCGAGCTGGCGCAGGACAAGACCATCATCACCTACTGCTCCTGCCGGAGTGAGGAGTCGAGCCTCGAGGCCGGCGCCGCGCTGCGGAAGCTCGGGTTCACGAAGGTCGCGGCGCTGACGGGCGGGTATCCGGCGTGGAAGACGGCCGGCCACGCCACGGCAACGAGCGGGGCGAATGCGGTGGCTCCTCCGCCGATGCCCGAGATGTCGCCGTCACCGGCCGCATCCGGCGGGCGGCTCGCTCCTCCGGCGGCCGTGACCTGCAACCACAACAACCTGACGGTCTACGCCGGCGAGGTGACGCAGTACAAGCGCGCCCAGGGCCGCACCGAGGTGACGATCAAGACCGACTCCGACACGGTCGAGACCGTGATCGTCCAGGCGCCCGAACAGGCGTCCTACCTCATCATGGCCGAGCCGTTCGGCAAAGGTGACTGGTCGCGGATCGAGCGGAAAAAAGGTGTCATCCGCCCCGGGATGCGGGTGCACGCATGGGTGTGCACCGACGGAAAGCCGGTGCTCGACTGGCGACCCGGTGAAACAGGGTCTGCGGCACGCTGAGCGTCTGCTATAATCCGGCGCGATTCTGGTAATTTTTTCCGATGAGCGATCAATACGACTCGACCACGGTCGAGATCTTCGGACAAGCGTATAACGTTCGCGGAGACGGTGACCCGAACTACTTAACGGAGCTTGCGCGGTTTGTTGACACCAGGATGCGTGAGGTCGCTGCGCAGGTCGCAACGGTCGACCCGCTGAAAATCGCCATCCTGGCGGCGTTGAACATAGCCGACGAGTTTTCGCGCTTCAGGCAACAGCGGGACGCAGCCGCCGGAGTCTGGATTTCGAAAACGGAGGAAATAACGGAGCGGCTCAGCAAGGGAATTGAGTTGAGCCTCGAGTGACTTTTGAGGTGGTACTTTCGGAGACCCTGCAGAGTACGTGCTGAACGATCTAACTCTTGAACCGATGCTTTTTCTTACTTCGGGTGTTCGAGTCTCGGGTCCTGTGCACACCTTCCTCCCTAATCTGGGGAGCTCAGAAGGTAGCCTAGAGGGCACGAGTAGGACGCCCACCTGTTTCGGCAGGTTCAAGTAAGAATCCTACACACGGCTCAGGCGGGGTACTCCGAAGTTCTTTCCTCTCCTTCTGCGCAAGCCTCCCATCGTGGAGGTGCGGTTTGAACGGCATAATCATTGGAATTCTGGTGGGCGTCATCACCGCGATCGTCGTGGTGGGCCTGCTGTGGGGTGTCGTCCTCAGGAAACGCGCCGAGGCGGCGAGCGAAGAAGCTCGCCGCAACGCCGAACGGATTCTCGACGACGCTAAAAAGCAGGCTGAGGCTCGCCTCAAAGAAGCGAATCTGGAAGCGAAGGAAAAGCTTCTCCAGATGCGCTCCGAGTTCGACAAACAGGCGCAGCAGCGCCGGGACGAGATCAAGTCGGTCGAACGCCGCCTGCAGCAGAAGGAAGAAGGTCTCGACAAGAAGACCCAGCAGGTGGAAAGCCGGATCGCCGAGGTCGAGCGCCGCGATAAGCAGCTCGGCGACCGCGAACGGCGCATCGAGACCCGTGAAGGGGAGCTCGATGCTCTCGTCGAGGAACAGCGCCACAAGCTCGAACAGGTCGCCGGCCTCACTGCCGAGCAGGCCCGTCACGAGTTGATCCGTGGCATCGAGAACGAGGCCAAGCTCGAAGCGGCGCACATCATCAAGCGCATCGAGACCGAAGCCACCGAGCTCGGGAACCAGAAGGCGAAGAAGATCCTCGGCATGGCCATCCAGCGCATGGCCTCCGACTACGTCGCCGAGAACACCGTCTCGGTCGTCGATCTCCCGTCCGAGGACATGAAGGGGCGCATCATCGGCCGCGAGGGACGCAACATCCGCGCGCTCGAGCTGGCCACCGGCGTCGACCTGATCGTCGACGACACCCCGGAAGCCGTCATCCTCTCCGGCTTCGACCCGATCCGCCGCGAAGTCGCCCGTATCTCGCTCGAGCGCCTCATGCAGGACGGCCGCATTCACCCGGCCCGCATCGAAGAGCTCGTCGACAAGGTGCGCCAGGAGCTCGATCAGAAGCTCTTCGAGGAAGGCGAGGCCGCGGCCTTCTCGCTCGGCATCACCGACATTCACCCGGAAGTCCTCCGGCTCCTCGGCCGGCTCCGCTACCGCACGTCGTACGGTCAGAACGTCCTGATGCACTCGCTCGAAGTGGCGCAGCTCGCGGCCCTCATGGCCGTGGAGCTCGGCGTCAACGATACGATTGCCAAGCGTGGCGGCCTGCTGCACGACATCGGCAAGGCCATCGACCGCGAGATGGAAGGAACGCATCTCGAGCTCGGACGCCAGGTGCTCGAAAAGTACGGCGAGAAGCGTGAGGTCATTCACGCGATGGAGTGCCATCACGGCGACTACGACCCGACGACGGTCGAGGCCGTGCTGGTCAACGCCGCCGACGCGCTTTCGGCCGCACGCCCCGGCGCCCGCCGCGAGATCCTCGAGAACTACGTCCATCGTCTCGAGCGCCTCGAAGCGATCGCCAACCAGATGGACGGCGTCTCGAAGAGCTTCGCCATCCAGGCCGGGCGCGAGCTTCGCATCATCGTCAATTCCGAGAAAATCACCGACGAGCAGTCGATCTGGCTCTCGAAGGACGTCGCGCGCAAGATCGAGTCGGAGCTGCAGTACCCCGGTCAGATCAAGGTCACGGTCATCCGTGAGATGCGCACGGTGGAGTACGCGAAGTAACGATAAATCCGAGTTGGCGGTAGGCAGTTGGCGGTTGGCAGTGGACCACCCGCTTCTTCTACTGCCAACCGCCAACTGCCAACTGCCAACTGAAAAAAATGATCCGAGTCCTCTACATCGGCGACATCGTCGGCCAGCCTGGCCGCCGCGCGTTGCGTCACAAGCTCGAGCACGTCGTCGACCGTGAGCGGATCGACTTCACCATCGTGAACATCGAAAACGCCGCCGGCGGATTCGGTGTGACCGAGGCCATCATCGAAGAGTTGTCGGACCTCCCGATCAACGCCTACACCTCGGGCAATCACATCTGGGACAAGAAAGACTTCATCGACAACTACGACCAGTACCCGTACGTGATCCGGCCGGCGAACTATCCGGCCGGCAATCCGGGGAAGGGACGCGTCGTGCGGCAGACGGCGGGCGGCATCAACGTGGCCGTCGTGCAGCTCATGGGGAACGTCTTCATGCCGCCGTGCGACAACCCGTTCTACGCCGCTGACCGCGAACTGAAGGAACTGGGCGACACGACGAAGGTGATCATCGTCGACATCCACGGCGAAGCCTCGTCGGAGAAGCAGGCCATGGGACGCTATCTGGACGGGCGGGTCTCTGCCGTCCTGGGCACGCACACGCACGTCCCGACGGCCGACGAGCGCATCCTGCCGCTCGGCACTGCCTACCAGACAGACGTCGGCATGAGCGGCGCGTACGACTCGGTGATCGGCTTCCGTCCCGAGGAGGCGCTGCACCGCTTTCTCTACAACGTGCCGCGCAAGCTCGAAGTGGCCAAGCGCGACGTCCGCCTCTCCGGCGCGATGGTGGAGATCGACGAGACCACCGGCCGTGCCGCGAACATCACGCGCATTCACGAGAAGGTAGAGGATTAGCGACGCGGTGGTTGGTGGTGCGTGGTGAAGCGTTTTTGGTTTTTGGTTCTTGGTTGTTGGTGAGAATCCAAACCAGAACTAGCAACTAACAACCAACAACGAAAACCCAACAACGCTTCACCATCCACCACCATTACCACGCCAACCATGCGTCTCTCCATCGTCGCCCTTGGGCATGTCCACGCGGAAGCACTCGAGCCGCTCACGCATCTCTTCTCGCACATCGAGCAGCTCGTGCTGGACGTGCCGCCGCGTGAGCCGCTGGCGAAGCATCGCGCGGAGTTCAACCGCGCGCTCGACGCGGCGACGGCGGACTGGATCCTGATCGTGCGCGAGCGGGAGGAGATCGACGCGGCACTGGCGCAGGAGATCTTCAACGCGGCGAATGCCGGCAGCGCGCGCGGCTTCCGCATGAAGTCGGTGCCGGTGTATGCAGGGAAGCCGCTGCAACTGACGAAGGACGACGGGGAGTTGCGGCTGTTCCACCGGCGCAATTACCTGCGCTTCGCGAACAAAGGGGAGTGGGACGAAGTGACGGTACAGGGAACCGTCGTCCGCCTCGCTACCCCTTTGCGCTCGATGACCTTCTCATCGGCGGCCGAGCATCGCGAGCATCTGGCGAAGCACGCAGCGCCGAATTCATGGCTGCGCCATGTACTGCGGTACGCCGGCTATCTCGTCACGACCAAGGCATTCGACGCCAATACGCGTCTTTATCTCTGGATCGAATCGGGATACGACGTACCGCAGGAAAGCTGATCGCGCGTCAGGCGGCAGAGACCGGGATCTGGTGCCGCATGATTCCGCGCATCGTGCCGTTCGCGCGGAACTGGCGCGGCGACATGCCATAGCGATGGCGGAATTGCTGGCGGAAATAGTTCTCCGAGTCGAAGCCGCAGCGGCGCGCAATCTGCGACACGCGCAGGTTGCCGGCCTTGAGAAGCTTCGCCGCTTTCTCGAGCCGTTTTTCCTTGAGGAAATGACTCAGGAGACGGCCTGTGACGCGGTGAAAGCGCCCGGAAATGTACTGCCGCGTGTAGCCCAGTTCTTTCGTCACCGCTTCAACGGTGACTTCCTCGTCCGCCCGCAGGCGGCGGCGCACTGTCTTAATCAGTGAGCGAAGAAGTCCATCCATAACCGATCTCCTGTGGCACAACGGTTCTCTGAGAGTCCGTCGACCCGTGGTGGCTCACACGCGAGCACCGCGAGTGTTACCGACGACAATGTATTGGATGGACAAATTCTAACATTTTTGGGCGAAATACTGCCCTTCCGCAAAAAATGTCGCCAACTATTCCGAAGGCTTTGGGCAGCGGCTGGTGGGGTGTTACTACCAATAAGCGGGAGCTACATACAATTAGTCGGTAAGGCGTCAACGACTTACGGTTTGTGTCAGTCGTCAACTGTCGACAGGCTTTTTCGTCCAGCGGTCTTTGTCGCGTTCCCGATATTTGTCCATCATCGCGGCGAATGCCTGGTCCAGATCGATATTCAATGAGTTTGCGAGGCAGACGAGGACGAACATCGCATCGGCAATTTCCTCGGCCACGTTCCCTTCCGCTTCCCCCGCCTTCGGCTTCTTGCCGCCGTGCACGTGCATCAGCGCACGCGCCAGTTCCCCCACCTCCTCGGTGAGACGCGCCAGCATTGGCAGCGGCGCAAAGTAGCCTTCCTCGAATTGCGAGATCCAGTCGTCGACTTCCTTCTGCATCGGTGCGAATGACATGCGGGGATTGTATGGGCGGTCAGTGGGCGGCGGGTCAGTCAGGGCAGGGGTGGTTGCGCGGCCACCCGTCTCCAGCCGGCCCGCCTCCGTGTTAGCATCAGCGCACAATGCGGGTTGCACTTTTTGTGATCGGTTTGGCGATGCTGGCGACGCAGGCCGCGGCGCAGGTGAAGCTGGTCGTGAAGCGCGACGGGACGAAGGTCATCTCGAACTTCGGTGTCGCCGGCGGCGGCAAGGGGACGAACTGGAACTGGCTCGCGCAGCAGCACGATCGCCGGTCGAAGTACGACGACGTCATCGAGCGCTACGCCGCGCAGCACGGCGTCGATCCGGTGCTCGTTCGCGCCGTGATTCAGGTGGAGTCCAACTTCAACATGAAGTGCGTCTCCAACAAAGGGGCGCGCGGCCTGATGCAGCTCATGCCGGGGACGGCGAAGCGCTACGGCGTGAAGAACATCGACGACCCGGAAGAGAACATCCGCGGCGGCATCCGCTTCCTCGCCTACCTGCAGCGGCTGTTCCGCGACGATCTCCGCCGCATCCTGGCCGGCTACAACGCCGGCGAGAACGCGGTGCTCCGTCACGGTGGCGTCCCGCCGTACGAGGAGACGCAGACGTACGTCGCCCGCGCCCTGACGGTCTACTACGGGAAGCCGCAGGGCGGCGGTGCCGTGTCGTTCGCCGGTGGACGTGGCGCGAAGCTGCGCGGCGGCTTCGGAGCAGCACGTGCGGCGCAGCCGCTCGCCGCCGCGATGCTGCCCGGCATGAAGGTGCTGGGGACGCAGTGACCCACGACGGAGCGTTGTCCGTTGCTCGTTGTCCGTTGGCCGTGCGCCTGAACCACCGGCAACGGACAACGGAAAAGGGACAACGTATTGCGAACGTCCTTACGTACGGACCCTCAGCCTCGGCCGCTACGCTACAATTCGTGCCGCATGCCTGAGCGCGACCCCGTTGTAGCGCCCCCCTTCGATCAGGGCGTTTTCCTGCTGCACTACAACCGTGGGCGCGAAGCGTTTCAGGAAGGACGTTACGCCGAGGCGCGGCGCGAGCTCGAAGCGGCCCAGAGACTCCGTCCCGATGACGCCGACGTCCTCAACCTCCTCGGGCTCGTTTACTTCAAGACCAACGCGTTCCCGGAAGCAGAAGTGATCTACCGCCGTCTCATCCGGGAGAACGCCAACGTCTTCATCCTGCACTCGAACCTCGGCCTGATCCTGTTCAAGCAGGGGAAGCTGGAGGAATCGGAGCAGTTCCTCCGCCGCGCCATCGAGCTCCGTCCCAACTACGCCAAGTCGCACCTCTACCTCGGCCTGCTGTACCGGCAGAAGCGCAAGTTCGGCCTGGCCATGGAGCACCTGAAGTTCGCCGGTGCCGACAAGCTCGTGCGCGAAGTGGAAGCGGAGATGCGTCCATCCGCTCCGGCCGCCGCACCGGCACCGGTCGCCGCACCCGCGCCGGCTCCAGCGCCCGCCGCCGTCCAGCCCCCACCACCAGCAGCAGCACCCACACCAGCACCCATTGCACGGCCGGCAGTGCCTGCGCCGCCCGCACCCGTGAAGCCGGAACCGCCGCGCATCACCACGCAGAAGATCCCGGTGATGGCCATGCCTCCGCCGGAGACGCGCACGCACCCCGGCACGGTCCCGACGCCGCAGCCCCCGTCCCATCCGCCGTCCCATCCGCCGTCCCATCCGCCGTCCGCGCCGCTCGACCCGGCCGCCACGACCGCCGCGCGCAAGCTGCAGGATGCCGTCGACGAGACGCAGCACGTCGAGGCCAAGCGCATCGACGTGGCCCGCAAGATCGAAGGCGCCTCGAAGACGTTCGCGCTGCACGAGAACGGCTTCCTCGAGATCAACTTCGCCCGCAACGTCCACGTCAAGCGGGGGACGGTCTCGAGCTACTCCGGCAACCTGAAGTTCGTCGCCGAATCGGTCCTCCTCGGCACTACCGCGCAGACGCTCGTCAAAGCAGTCGGCCAGGGGAAGATCTTCGTCTACGAGAAGGGGCGCAAGACGTTCCTCCTCGACCTGAACGACGAATTCATCTACGTCGAAGGACGCAACCTCCTGGCGCTCGAAGACTCGCTCACGTACCGCGTCGAGCCGATCTACGACGCCTCGTATCAGCGCAAGATCGACACCGTGAAGATCTTCGGCAAAGGCTCTCTCGCCATCTCCACGTCGATCGAGCCGCTCACCCTCCGCGTCACCCGCGAATACCCCCTCTCCATCTCCTCCAACTCCCTCGTCGCCTGGACCGGCAACCTCATCCCCGCCGTCATGGACGACAAGTCAATGGAGAACGTGATGATCGAGACCCACGAAGAGACGGGGTTCAAGATCCGGTTCGAGGGGGATGGGGTGGTGGTGTCGGAGCAGTAGCCCGCGGGCGCTTTTCGCCTCTCAGGCCCCTGCGCCCGCCAGCCGGAGAGCGATGGGAGCGATGACGAAGATCTGGATCGCGTCGAACACGCCGTGGGCGATGACACCCGGCAGCACGTTCTTGGTCCGGTAGAACGTGTAGCCGATGATCAGCGACACGACCGTGATGCCGATGAGGAGCAGCGGTTGCCCGTAGGTGAAGTGGGCGAGCGAGAAGAGAATCGTCGAGGCGATGAGGCCGACGCGCTTCTGCAGGAACGAGCGGAAGAACGCTTCCTCCACCGTCATGGCCGAGAGGACGATCAGCGCCTTCTTCCAGATCGGCAGCGCGACCATCCAGTTGATCATGGCCGGAGGCTCCGGATTCGCCGGGATGGCGCCGGCGGCCTGCAGGATGAGGCCCGCGCTGAGGGCGACGACGATCATGATCATCCAGGCGCCGACGCCGACGGACGTGCCGACCGCCGCGACTTCGAGCCCGTTCTCGTGGCGGATGTTGAAGAACTCCCGCATCGACGGCCGTCCGCTGGCCAGCCACCAGCCGGCCAGGAAGATGATCAGGATGGCGTGCAGGGCGAAGACCGAATAGAAGGGCGTCTGCGCGAGCTGGGCGGAGGTCGCGGGGGCGAGCGCCGCGCTGGTCACGAGGGTTGCGAGAAGGAACATGAAGGCGCCGAGCCAGAGGTAGGCGAACCACTTGGCGGCAGGGGAGCCGAAGCGGTCGCAACTGAAGAGGCCGCGGCGTTCATTCAGGACGATCATCGCGATCCAGATGACGGCGATGAAGGTCAGGGACAGCAGATACGGCGTCATGGCCGGAGTGTACCCCGAGGAAATTGAAAACGGCACGTCGTTCGCTAGTACACTTCAGGCTCAACAGGAGAAGGAGGTGATGTAGGCACCCAGAGACGTTGAGTACCGAACGTCCTTACATCGAAATCGATTTTTCTCTCTCAGAGAGAAGGAGTAATTAAATGAAGAAGCTGATGACTGTGCTTTCGTGCCTCCTGCTCGTGCTTGCTTTTGGTTGCAAGCAGGGCGAACAGACCTCCACCGACACCGTTGTGACCGACACGGTCGCCACTGACACCTCGGTCGTCCAGACCGAGACCACTCAGACGACGACCCTCTCCACGGAAACCGACACGTCGGCGCAGACGAACACGATGGGCGGCACCACGACCGATACGTCGGCCACGGGCGGCGCGTCCACGACCGGCACGTCGAGCACCACCGGCACGACCTCGACGACCACGACCTAAACAGTCGAAAGCAGTACCAGCAGTGGAAAGGCCGGAGGGCAAGCTCCGGCCTTTTTTGTTGTTCCGCGAGATCTCGGAGTGCGGTGGCGAACGCCACCGCTCTCCGAGATTACGCCAGCCCCGAGATGACGCCGGCCGCACGTCCACCAGGTTGTCGTAGAACGTGGCGCCCCGCCCGATGTCCGTCAGGGCCTAACGACGTGGTCTGGTTGGCGTTGGCGCCATCCTCGGTGAGGCGGCCCCACCAGACGGACGGCGCGCTCACCACGCCGGGGCGCACACGGTCGGTCACGACGGCTTCCGCGGTGAACGAGCCGCGGTCGTTGTGGACGGTGACGGGCTGACCGCTGGCGATGCCGCGTCGCGTGGCGTCGTCCGCGTGGATCTCCAGCGTCGGCTTGCCGGCGCTGCGCCGGAGCGACGCCACGTTGACGAACGTCGAGTTGAGGAACGAGTGCGCCGGCGGAGAGATGAGCGCCAGCGGGAACCGTCTGGCAAGCTCGGGCGCCCGCTCCTCCGATTCGTACGGCGGCACGTAGTGCGGCAGTCCGACAGCCTCGGAGAGGAGCTCCACTTTTCCGCTCGGCGTGGGGAACCGCGTGCCGCCCGCGTACGGCCGGTGCGGCGTCTCCACCTGCAGACGCACCGAGCCGCGGTCGCGCACCTCGTCGAGCGTGAAGCCGCTGCCGTTGAGCGCCTGGCGCATCAGCTCCTCGTCGCTGTCGCGGAACATCGGTTCGCCGAAGCCCATCTTCGCCGCCAGGCGGCGGAAGATCTCGGCGTTCGGCAGCGCTTCGCCGAGCGGCTCGATCGACTTCGCGTTGTGCATCAGATAGATGTGGCCGTACGCCTTGTGCAGGTCGTCGTGCTCGAGCTGCGTCGTTGCCGGAAGCAGCACGTCGGCGTAATCGGCGGTGTCGGTCTGGAAGTGCTCGAGGACGACCGTGAACAGATCCTCGCGGCGCATGCCGGCGAGCACCTTTTCGCGATCCGGAGCGACGGAGCCGGGGTTCGAGTTGTAGACGACCATCGCTTTGACCGGCGGATCGTTGGTTTCCGTCAGCGCCTCGCCGAGGCGGACCATGTTGATCGTGCGGGTGCCGGCGGGGATGAGGTCGCGGCGATCGACGGCCGCGGCGTCGAGGTTGAACGTCTGCGACGTCGAGAGCTGCGCGCCGCCGCCGGCGTCGTCCCAGGTGCCGGTCAGCGCCGGCAGCGTGATGATCGCGCGCACGGCGTTGCCGCCGCCGGCGTGACGCTGCAGGCCATAGTTGACGCGGATGAATGACGGCCAGGTGGTGGCGTAGCGCTTCGCGAGATGCTCGATCGTCTCGGCCGGGATACGGCAGATCCGCGCGACCTGCTCCGGCGCGTATTCTTCGAGCGCCTGCCGGCGCAGCTCTTCCGCGCCGACCGTGTTCGCCGCCAGCCACTCCCGGTCCTCGAGGCCGTCGCGGAAGATGACGTGCATCATCGCCAGCGCGAGCGCCGCGTCGGTGCCGGGACGGATGGCGATGTGCTCGTCGCAGGCCACGGCCGTCCGGGTGCGGAGCGGATCGATGCAGATCGTCGTGGCGCCGTTGGCCTTCGCTTCGCGGATGAACGGCCAGAGGTGCGGATTCGACGTGAGGGTGTTGGTCCCCCAGAGGAGGACCAGTTTCGCGTTCGGCACCGCTTCCGTGTCGGTGCCCATGCGGATGCCGTACGTGTGGTTCCACGCCTCCATGCCGGCGGTCGCGCAGATGGTGCGGTCGAGCAGCGAGGCGCCGATGCGATGGAAGAAGCGCATGGCCATCGCTTCCCCCTGCACGATGCCCATGGTTCCGGCGTACGAGTAGGGGAGGACGGACTGCGGCCCGTATTCGTCGATGACGTTGCGCAGCCGGACGGCGATCAGCTCCAGCGCTTCGTCCCACGTCGCCCGCCGGAACTTGCCGTCGCCTTTGCGGCCGATGCGGATCCGCGGATAGCTGAGGCGGTCCGGGTGATAGGTCCGCTCGAGGTACTTCGAGACCTTGGTGCAGAGGAACCCGCGCGTGACCGGATGGTCGGGGTTTCCGGCCACCCGCACCGCCCGGTCACCGTCGACGGTGACGAGCATCGAGCAGGTATCGGGGCAATCGTGGGGACAGACAGCGTGGACGGTTTTCATGACGAGCTGCTTCGGCTCGGCAGTATGCCACGGGGAGCGAAGCCTGGAGCGCCGGCAGCTTGCCGGCCGGAGATAGAAACCCGCCGAGGCGGGCTGGTGGATCACCGGAAATCGGTGATCGATCTGTGGAAATCACTGATCGATGACTGAATTTCAGTCACGCGTCTGTGGCTGGCGCAGATCGCTGACCGAAATTCAGTCACCGATGACCGGAATTCAGTCACCGATTGGTGGGCGATCACTGTTCGATCACCGAAAATCAGTCATCGATGAGTGATTTCCACAGATCGATGACTGATTTCCGGTGATGGATGAGTGATTGCCGGTGATCGATGAGTGATTGCCGGTGATGGATGAGTGATTGCCGGTGATCGGTCACCGAAAATCGGTGATCGATCACCGGCGTCCGGCCGGCGGCGGGTGATCGCTCACCGGTTTCGGCGTTCCGCTACTCGCGCTCCAGCACCATCGCCACGCCGATGCCTCCGGCGGCGCAGACCGTCACCAGTCCGTACTGTTCGCCGGTGCGCTGCAACTCGTTGCAGACGGTGGTCACGATTCTGGCCCCGGTGGCGCCGAACGGATGGCCCAACGCGATGGACCCGCCGGTGCGGTTGATCTTCTCGGGGTCGATGTCGCCGACCGGCTCGCTGCGTCCGAGCTTTTCCTGGGCGACCTTCTTCGAGCCGATCCACTGGATGTTCGAGAGCACCTGCGCCGCAAACGCTTCGTGCATCTCGATCACGCCGATGTCCTGGAGGCTCACGCCGGCCCGTTCGAGCGCGGTCGGCAGCGCGAAGACCGGTCCCTGCAGCAACTGGTCGAACGGATCGGTCGCCGCGTACGCGTAGCTCTTGATGTAGCCGATCGGTTTGAGGCCCAGCGCTTTCGCTTTCTCTTCCGACATGAGCAGGACGGCCGCGGCGCCGTCGGTGAGCGGGGAGGCGTTGCCGGCCGTGATCGTGCCGTACTTGCGGTCGAAAACGGGACGCAGCTTGGCCATCGCTTCGAGGGTCGAATCGCCGCGAATGAGGTTGTCCTTGTCGACGACCGTCTCGTACTGCGGCGGGACGACGACGTTCATCACCTCGTCCTTGAACCGCCCGTTCGCCGTGGCCTCGGCTGCGCGGAGGTGGCTCTGCAGCGCGAACTTGTCCTGCGCCTCCCGGGAGATGTGGTTCTCCTTCGCCATCTTCTCGGCCGATTCGCCCATCGTCAGGCCGGTCGTCGACTCGGCGATGGCGGGGGCGTCGGGGGCCAGGTCCTTCGGGCGGATCTTCGAGAAGGCGCCGAGCTTCCCGCCGACGGACTTCTGCTTGCTCGCGCCGACGAGCGCGTTGGCGAACTTCTTCGAGAAGAGGATGGGGACGTCGGAGAGCGACTCGCTGCCGCCGGCGATGACGGTGTCGGCGTAGCCGCGATAGATCATGTCGGAAGCGGCGGTGATGGCCTGGTTCGCCGAAGCGCACGCCTTACTCACCGCGTAGCCCGGGATCTTCCGGGGGAGGCCGGTGCCGAGGATGATCTCGCGGGCGATGTTCGGCGCTTTCACCGAGGGGATGACGTTGCCGAAGACGAGCTCCTGCACGCTGTTCGGATCGATCCCGGAGCGCTCGATGAGCTCCGCGACGACGATCTTGCCGAGGTCGAGGGCGGAGAGCTGGCCGAAGACGGTGCCGGACTTGGCAAAAGGGGTCCGGAGTCCGCGGACGACGGCAACGCGTGGTGTGTTCTGCACAGGCATTCTTACCTCACTGAATGGTGATTCAGTCCCGGGGGCGGAGAATAGCATTGAATGCAGTTGCGATTCCCGGTCGGCGTTCTCCTCATCGGCTCGCCCCCATTTCGCCAGCGAGTAGAATCGCCCGCATGACGATCGCCGACGTCGAGACCAACCCTTTCCGCGAAGGCCTGGAGCAGGAGCGCGCGCCCGAAGCATCCTGCCTCGTCATCTTCGGCGCCTCCGGCGACCTGACGCAGCGGAAGCTGATCCCCGGCCTCTATTCGCTCGCGCACGACGGTCTTTTGCCGCCCGGCCAGACGATCGTCGGCATCGCCCGGCCGGAGCACACGGACGAATCCTTCCGTACGGCGATGCGCGAGGCGGTCGAGAAGCATGCGCGGGCGCAACCGGTCGACGACGCGGTGTGGGACAGCTTCGCGAAGGGGTTGTTCTACGTGCAGGGGGAGTTCACCGAGCCGGAGGCGTACATGCGCCTGCGGCGCCGCCTCGACGAGTTCGACAAGACGCGCGGTACCGGCGGACGGCGCATCTTCTATCTGGCGGTCCCGCCGCAGTTCTTCCCGGTGGTCTCGAAGCTCCTCGGCGCCGAGGGGCTGGTCAACGATCCGGAGCGCGACGGGCCGTACACGCGGGTCATCATCGAGAAGCCGTTCGGGCACGATCTCAAGTCGGCGCTGGAGCTGAATCGCGTCGCCGTCTCCACGTTCCGCGAGCGGCAGGTCTTCCGCATCGATCACTACCTCGGCAAGGAGACGGTGCAGAACCTCCTCGTGCTGCGGTTCGCCAACGGGATCTTCGAGCCGTTCTGGAATCGTCAATACATTGACCACGTGCAGTTCACCGTCGCCGAGTCCATCGGCGTGGAGAAGCGGGGGTCGTATTTCGACGGTGCCGGCATCGCCCGCGACATCATCCAGAACCACATGCTGCAGCTCGTCTCCCTCATCGCCATGGAGCCGCCCGTGGCCTTCGAAGCCAACGCCGTGCGCGACGAGAAGGTGAAGGTGCTGCGCGCGCTGCGCGAGTTCCCCACGAAGGGGCAGGAGATGCTGGCCGTGCGTGGCCAGTACACGGACGGCTCGGTCCTTGGCGAGCACGCGACGGCGTACCGCCGCGAGGAGAAGGTGGACCCGCAGTCGCGCACCGAGACGTTCGCGGCGATGAAGCTGTTCATCGACAACTGGCGCTGGGCCGACGTGCCGTTCTACGTCCGCGCGGGCAAGCGTCTGCCGAAGCGGGTGACCGACATCTCGATCCACTTCCGCCCGGCGCCCTATCCGCTGTTCAACCGCATGACCGGCGTGCGCACGCAGCCGAACGTGCTGGCGATCCGCATCCAGCCGGACGAGGGGATCTCGCTGAAGTTCGACTCGAAGGTGCCGGGACCGACGGTGCGCACCGCGCCGGTGACGATGGAGTTCCGCTACGCCACGTCTTTCGGCGCCGAGCCGCCAGAGGCGTACGAGCGGCTGCTGCTGGAGACGATGGTGGGAGACGCGACGCTGTTCGCCCGCCGCGACGAGATCGAGACCGCGTGGGAGTGGCTGGATCCGCTGCTGCAGCACTGGGCAGGCGATTCCAAGCCGCCGGAGTTCTATGCCGCGGGGACGTGGGGGCCGGACTCGGCGGAGGCGTTGCTGGAGAGGGATGGGCGGAAGTGGAGGCGGCCGTGAGAGATAAGGATGAACGCAGAACGCAGAACGCAGAACGAAGAACTGAGAAGGTTCTGAATTCTGCGTTCCGCGTTCTGCGTTCTGCGTTCAAATGACAAAGGAGACGTGGCCGGTTGTCCGTTGTCCGTTGTCCGTGCTGCGCTCGGCGGTACCCACGGAAAACGGACAACGGAAAACGGACAACGCATCCTATGAATGACGACAACCTCCGCGTCGACTACTCCTCCATCGAAAAGTCGCTGGCCGATCTCTGGCGCAACGAGCCGCGGGAAGGGGAGAAGGCGGTCACGCGCGCCGCGCTCTGGAACGTGGTGGCGCACACCTGGGAGGCCGACCATCACGCGCTGGCGACCGAGACGCTGAGCCGCGCCAGCGAGTCGGTGCCGCAGCGGGCGATCATCATCCACTCGACCCCGGAAGGGGAGAGCGGGATGTCCTCCTGGATTTCGGCGAACTGTCATCTCCTCGGCAAGGAGAAGCAGGTCTGTTCGGAGGAGATCAAGATCGTCGCCGGCGGGGACCGTATCCATCACGTGCCGCCGCTCGTCAGCGCGCTGTTGATTCCGGACATGCCGGTGGCGGTCTGGTGGCTCGGCGATCTGCCGAGCGAACATGAGGATTACGTCGAGGCGCTGCTCCAGCCGGCGGACCGGCTGATCGTCGATTCCTCGCATTTCGATCAGCCCTCCGACCTCGCGCTCGTGGCCCGGATCGCAGAGCAGACGACGACCGCGCCGGCCGACCTGAACTGGGTACGGCTGGAGGAGTGGCGCGCGGCGCTGGCGTCCCTGTTCGATCCGCCGCGCATGCGCGAACGGATGCGCGCCATCCGCAGCGTGCGCATCGCCGGCGCCGGCGGCTCGTTCGGCCGCACCGCCGAAGCGCTGCTGTTCGCCGCCTGGATCTCCGCGCAGCTCGGCCATCACGTGGACGCCGACGGCTCGGTCGAACATGGCGAGATCGTGTACGACCTGACGCAGGAGGAGAGCCCGCGCGGCATGCAGTCGGTCGAGCTCCGCTTCACCGACGACTCCGTCGCCACGATCTCCCGCGACCGCGACCGCGGTGTGCTGATCACCAGCGTCGACGGCACCCACCACACCTTCGAATGCGTGACCCGCGTCCTGGCCCACGGCCGCGACGACCTCATCGTCCGCCAGCTCAAAAGGCCGGAAGCGGATCGCGTGTACGTGAAAGCACTGCCGATCGCGACACGGCTGGCGAGGAGGGCGTGATGAGGCGTTGCACGTTGTCCGTTGTCCGTTTTCCGTGCTGCGCTCAGTGACCATGAATCTCCGCATTTTTGATTCGCTCGATGACCTGACGCGTGCGGCGGCGCGGACGCTGGTGCAGCGGCTGCGTGGTGACGGACGGACGGCGATCGCGCTTTCCGGTGGATCGACGCCGCAGCCGTTGTATCGGATGCTCGGGGAGTCGCCGTGGCGGGAGGAGCTGGCGTCGCGTGAGATCGTCTGGGTGATCGTGGACGAGCGGTATGTGCCGCACGACGATCCGCAATCGAATGCCGGGATGATCGAGCGGACGTTGTTCGCGCGAGGGACGCCGTCCGGCCATCGGTTTCTGCAGTTCGATACCTCGTTGGGTGATCCTGCCGCGACCGCCGTGAAGTTCGAGCGGGAGTGGCGCGAGCTGGGGCTGGAGGCGCTGGACGTGGTGCTGCTCGGGTGCGGTGATGACGGACATACTGCTTCTTTGTTTCCCGGGACGCCGGTGCTGGACGTGGAGGACCGCGTTGCGTCCGAGGTGTACGTGCCCAGACTCGATCAGTGGCGCGTGACTTTGACCATGCCGGTGATTCGAGCTGCGGGTCTGCGGCTGGTGCTGGCCGCGGGGGAGTCGAAGGGCGCCATCATCGAGGAGATCCGCGGCGGGGCGGATTACCCGGTGGCTCGCGCCACGAGTGGCGACATGGAAAGCTGGTGGCTCGTGACGGGCCTCGGCGGCTGAGCGCGCGAAGCGATCTCGGAGTGCGGTGGCGAATGCCACCGCTCTGGTACACGTATAAAAGA
>DASWMP010000044.1:0-2374 GCA_036399695.1 Thermoanaerobaculia bacterium
CCGGCGACGATCTCCGAGGCCGAGGCGCTACCGCGATTGACCAGGACGACGATGGGGATGTCGGTCTTCTGATGCTTGCCCGGGGCGAGGAACTCCTGCGCCGAGTCGGCGGTGCGGCCCTTGGTGTAAACGACCATCTGCCCCTTATCGAGGAAGTGATCGGAGACGCCGACAGCGGCATCGAGGAGACCGCCCGGGTTGCCGCGGAGGTCGAGGACGAGCTGCTTCATCCCCTGCTCGTCGAGCTTGAGGATGGCGTCATCGAGCTCGCGGACGGTGGTGCTGGTGAAGTCCTTGATGCGGATGTAGCCAACGCCCGGACGGATCATCAGGACGTTGGAGATGGAGTTCGTCGGGATGGCGGCGCGCGTGATCGTCAGAGGGATCGGCTCCTGAATGCCGACGCGCTGAATCTTGATGTGGACCGTGGTGCCTTTCGGTCCTTTCAGGCGCTTGACGACGTCGTCGAGCGGCAGGTCGTCGGTGGGGACGCCTTCGACCTCGGCGATGACGTCGCCGGCGCGGACGCCGAGACGGGAGGCCGGGGTGCCTTCGAGCGGCGTGATGACCGTGACCTGATCGTTGCGCTTCGTCACGAGGATGCCGAGCCCGTAGAACGTGCCCTTCTGGCGGTCCTGCATGTCCGCGTACTCCTTCGGTTCGAGGAAGGAGGTGTGCGGGTCGAGCGAGCGAAGCATGCCGTCGATCGAGGCGTAAACGAACTTGTCCGAGCCGATGTCCTCGGGCGACCAGGCAGTCACGGCGTTGAGCAGATCCGTGTACTCCTTGAGGCGCTTGTTCAGGTCACCCTGCACGGGCGCGCCGAACAGCCGGTTTCCGTAGAAACCGCCGAACAGCGTCGCGCCGGTGATGGCGACCAGCAGCGTAAGAGAGAAGGTCCACTTCTGAGTCTTTTTGACTGTTGCCATTTTGTAGTTTCGCTCGCGATAGACTTTCTGTTGGCGTAACCTGATTATAGCCGCGGAGTATTCACCGGCAGGGTGGTGTTCACGCCACCGTCACTTTCGTCCAGAGGTCCAAAAGCATCCATGTTCGGTTCACTCGGCGTCCCGGAGCTCATCCTCATCATGGTCGTCGCGCTGATCGTCTTCGGTCCGCGCAAACTCCCGGAGATCGGCCGGACGCTGGGCAAAGCTCTGGGTGAGTTCCGCAAGGCAACCGACGACCTCAAGAACACTATCGAGCGTGAAGTGCGGATGGAAGAGCTCAAGAAAATCGGACCGGACCTGATCACGCCGGTGGAATCCGTATCAAGGATTGAGCCAGTCGCCGCCCCTGACGGAACGCCTGCTGCCGCCGAATCCGAAATCGCCGAGGCGGCCGTTCCGCGGGAGATGCCGTACGCCGCTCCGGTCACCCAAGAGGCTCCCGCCGACCCGATCGCGACCCCTCACCCGGCGCGCGTCGAGTAAGCCCGCATGACCGAGACGACCGCCGCTCCGCAGTCCGACGACCTCGACGCGCAAGATCCGGAGGTCGAGCTGCCGAAGATGTCGTTCCTCGATCACCTCGAGGAACTGCGCAAACGGCTGCTCTACTCGTTCATCGCCGCCGGCGTCTCCTTCCTGCTCTGCTGGTCGTTCGCCGACCGGATCTTTCAGAAGCTGCAGGAGCCGCTCGCGAAGTTCCTGCCGCCGGGCGACACCCTCGCCTACACCCGCCTGACCGCGCCGTTCTTCCTCTATATGAAGGTGGCGTTCTTCGCCGGGCTCTTTTTGGCGGCGCCGTTCATCCTCTCGCAGGTCTGGCTGTTCATCGCTCCCGGGCTCTACAAGAAGGAGCGCCGCCTGGCGCTGCCGTTCATCGCCTTCGCCTCGGTTTTCTTCATCCTCGGCGGCTGGTTCGGCTACACCTTTCTCCTGCCGGCCACCTGCGGCTTCTTCGTCGAGACCGGCAAGCAGTTCAAGCAGATGGTGACGGTGGACGATTACTTCTCGTTCGCCAGCATGATCATCCTGGCCGCGGGCGTCGTCTTCGAGACCCCGATCCTCGTCTTCTTCCTGGCGCGCCTCGGCATCGTGACGCCTGCCTTCCTGCTGCAGAAGTTCAAGTTCGCGGTGCTGCTGTCGTTCATCATCTCGGCGGTCGTGACCCCGACCCCGGACATGGTCACCCAGGCGGCCCTGGCCGTCCCGATGATCCTGCTGTACCTGATCGGCGTAGGCGTGGCGTTTTTATTCGGCAAGCCGGTCGAGTAGGCAAGTAGCCTCCGCGGAGTTTGGAGTGCGGCAGCGACGCTTCATCAGCTGCCGCTTTCCTACAGCGGAAGCGTCGAGCTTCCGCCCCGTTCCTGGTACACCACGCGGGCCGCAGCTCGCCGCTGCGGCTATGGGAAAGCGGCAGATGATGAGGC
>DASWMP010000045.1:0-18712 GCA_036399695.1 Thermoanaerobaculia bacterium
TCACCCGCCTCTGGGCGACTTCGCTCGCTCGTCAACCAACTTCCGCTCCTTCACCAGAGCTCGTCCAAGCGATCCGCGTGGCTGTCGACGTCCGTAAAAAAATGGTTTTTCGGCGGACTATGGATTTGAGACACCCTCCGTGCGCCACCGCACTCCGAGATCGGCATTTAGCCGGGGATCCAGCACGAGACGACCGTGCCCCCGCCGTCGCGCGCGGCCAGGTGCACGCGGCCGCCGTGGGCTTCGATGATCTCGGTGCAGAGCGCGAGGCCGAGGCCCGTGCCGCCGGACTTGGTCGTGTAGAACGGGAGGAGGGCCTGACGCATCGTCGTGTCGTCCATGCCGCGGCCGCGGTCGGCCACCCGCACCGACGTGCCGTCCGGCACCCGCTGGATCGAGACGGTGATCTCGTCCGGATCGCTCCCCGATTCATGGGCGTTCTTCAGCAGGTTGATCAGCACCTGCTCGAGCTGCGCCGGATCGACGTAGCCATCCGCCGGCGGCGTCCCCTCCAGGCGGAAGGCGTACAACACCCGCACGTCCTCCAGCAGATCGTTCCACTGGATGCGCTGCCGCTGCGGCTCCGGCAGCCTTGCGAACTGGGCGTATGACTCGAGGAACGTGCGGAGGAACGTCAGCCGCTCTTCGATGGTCTCGTTGATCTCGGCCAGCTTGTGGCGGTGCGCCGGCGATTCCTGGGCGATGCGCGCGGAGTGAAACAGGGAGCTGATCGGGGCGATGGTGTTGTTCAGCTCATGGTTGATGAGGCGGATGGCTTTCTTCCAGACGCTCACCTCCGCCCGCCGCAGCTCGGGCGTCAGCCGTTCGAGCAGCACGAGCCGGTGCTGCTTCGTGTTGAGGAAGAACGACCGCTGCGAAACATGGAACGTCTCGTCCTGATCGGCCATCCGCAACGTGAAGATCGAATCGCCGCCGCTCCGCAGCGCCTCCCTGAGCGGCGCCGGCGCCGGCTCGACGACGTCCGCGAACCGCGACCCATCCAGCCGGCTGCCCCCGGCGAACAGCTCCCGTGCCGCGGTATTCGAGTAGATGATCCGGTCCGCCGCGTTGATCAGCACCACACCGACGGGCGTCCGCTGCAGGATCGTGTCGAGCAGCAGCTCTTTCTGATAGATGTCGTTCCGCTGCCCGCGCAAACCTCGCCGACGTCGTTGTACAACCGCATGACGTCCGCCACCTCATCGTCCCCCGACACGACGAGCCGCACGCCGTAGTCCCCGTCCCGGAATCCCCGCACCCCATCGCTCACCGCATCCAGCGTCCGCCTGATCCGACGCGTCACGAACCCCGAGCTCCACACCCCCACCACCACCGCCACCATTACCGCCACCGGCCACCACTCCCCCGCGAGCGCGACCAGCACCCCCGTCGCGACGACGTTCGCCACGACGAGCAGGGTGATGCGGGAGGAGAGGGAGAGGCGCATGGGGCGTTGTCCGTTCCGTTGCCCGTTGTCCGGGCTTCGCTGATTGGTTTTTGGTTGTTGGTTTTTGGTGCTGCGCTCGGCGCACCTTACCGAAAACCAAAAACCAACAACCAAAAACCGCTGTCCAGCGCAGCACGGACAACAGACAACGGACAACGAGCAACGCCCCTCACCCGCCTCACCGCCTCACCGTGGCCTCCTCTCCAGCACGATCCCCAGCTTCTCCATCTTGCGGTACAGGGCCTGGCGGCTGAGGCCGAGGGCTTGGGCGGCGCGGGAGACGCTGCCCTGGGCGTTGAGGATGGCCATTTCGACCTGGCGTTTTTCGAGGGGGCTTTCGGTCGCTTCGTCAGAGTCTGGTGCGCCGAAGCCGAGGTCTTCGGGGGAGATGGTGTCGCGGGTCGTGAGGACGGTGGCGCGGGTGACGCGGTTCTGGAGCTCGCGGACGTTGCCGGGCCAGTCGTGCGCGACGAGCGCGTTCCGCGCGGCCTCCGACAGTTTCTTCGTCGACGACAGGAAAGCCTCGGCCAGCGGGAGGATGTCTTCGCGGCGGCGGGCCAGCGGCGGGACGGCGATCTCGATGACGTTCAGGCGGAAGTAGAGGTCCTGGCGGAAGGTGTTGCGGGCGATGGCGTCGCGGAGATCGGCGTTCGTGGCGCAGAGGAGGCGGACGTCGGCGCGCCGCGTTTCGCTCGACCCCAGGCGTTCGAACTCGCCGCTCTGCAGGACGCGCAGCAGCTTGCGCTGACCGGCAGCCGAGAGATTGCCGATCTCGTCGAGGAAGAGCGTCCCCCCGTTCGCCGCTTCGAAGCGGCCGATGCGCAGCCGGTTCGAGCCGGTGTACGCGCCCGCTTCCGCGCCGAACAGCTCACTCTCGATCAGCTCGTCCGGAATGGCCCCGGCGTTCACCTTGATGAAGGGCTTCGGGCGGCGGCGCGAGCTCGCGTGGATGATGTCGGCGATCTTCTCCTTCCCTGCCCCATTCGGTCCGGTGATCAGCACCGGCACCTCGGACCCGGCGATCTGCACCGCCAGAGACACGACGCGATGCATGGCATCCGATTCGTAGATCAGGCCGCGCAGATCGTGCTCGCGCGCCAGCGCCTCCCGCGACCGCACCCGCTCGGCCCGCAGCCGCTGGTTTTCGGCCCGGAGCGTCCGCAGTTGCAGGAGATTGCGTACCGTGGCCACGAGCTTCGTGTCGTCCCAAGGCTTCGCCAGGTAGTCGGCGGCGCCTTCCTTCACGAGCTGCACGGCCGTCTCGAGCGACGTCCACGCCGTCAACAGCAGCACCGGCAGTTCGGGATCGGCGCGGCGCAGGCGGCGGAACAGATCGATGCCCTCCGCCCCGCTCGTCGCCCCCGGCGAAAAGTTCATGTCCTGCACGACGAGATCGACGGCACCCCGCCCCACCAGCGACAGCGCCGTATCGGGCGACGACGTGATCTCCGCCTGGATATCGTTCAAATCAAAGAGCAGCCGCAGCGCCTTGGCAACGGCGGGCTGGTCTTCGATGATGAGGATTGAGGGCATCGTTTTCTGGAGACGATAGGACCTATTGTTTCCTAAACACTCTTCGTGGCAATCGCCGGATTGATCAGCGTGGCGCGGAAGGCCGGCGGCACGGTGGCGAGCAGGCCGTTGATCCACAGCAGTACGATGCCGGCGGCGACGAGTTGCCAAGGGAGCTTGGCGTCGGTGACCTGGCTGACGAGGAAGACGTTGAGGCCGTAGGCGCCGAAGGTGCCGAGGACGAGACCCGCGGTCGTGAGGATCCAGTTCTCGATCAGGAAGTGGCGGACGATGTCGCCGCGGGTGGCGCCGAGGGCGCGGCGGGTGCCGATCTGTTTCGTGCGCTCGCTGACGGCGAGGGCGGTCAGGCCGAGGATGCCCAGCGAGGTCACGGCGATGAGGGCGACGATGATGCACGTCATCGTCGTCACGACGATCTTGCTGCTGGAGAACCAGCGTCCCCGCCTCTCGTCGGTGCGGGTGAACTCGAACACCCGTCCGGCGTTGGATGCCGTCAGACGGCGCTCGATCTCCGGGATGACCGTGTTCATCGCCCCCGGCTCCGTGCGGATCAGGTAGCTGATGCCGCGCGCGTAGCCGCCGACGCGGGCCGGGAGGAACATCGCACGGGTGGCGAGCTGGTCGTGATTGCCGGTCCCGATGCCCCAGGGGTTGTAGAACTCCTCGATGACGCCGACGATCGTACGCGGCTCGCTGATCGCCGGACCGTCGTCCAGCGCCTCGACGAGCGATTTCCCGATGGGGTTCTGGCCGGGGAAGAGATCGTCGGCCAGCGCCTTGGTGATGATGATCTTGTCGGCGGGGTCGATCTTCGGGCCGACACCGTGGTCGCCGTCCTGGAACGGACGGCCGGCGACGATCTTCGCGCCGAGGGCGGCCACGATGTCCTTCGTGCCGTAATAGATCTGCGTGGAGCGGGCCATGCGCTGCACGTCCGGCGGCCTCACCGCTGTCGACGACCCGCCCCCTTCCCACAGTTGAAAGTGCGTATTGGCCACGGCTTTGACGCCGGGGATGGACTGGATCGTGCGGACGTCGGCGTCGATGATGGTGTCGAGGAACGCCGACTGGCGGAACTCGGGCGTGAACGGCCGGACGCGCATGCGGACGATGTTGTCGTCGTCGAAGCCGGACTTCTGCGTCATCTTGGCGCGCTCCGACAGGATGACGTTCACGCAGTTCGTCACGATGGCCAGCGTCATGGCGATCTCCAGGACGATCAGCACGACGCGCGTGCGGTTGTGCTTCATGGCGCGGAGGATGGGACCGATGTGCATGGGCGTGTCTCCTACTGAACCTTGAGCTGCATGGCCGGCGCAACCGAGCAGACGCGCCAGGCGGGGTAAAGGCCGGCCAGAGCGCCGGCGACGAGGGAGAGCAGCGACGCGAGCAGGAGCATCTCGCCGTCGAGGCGGAGGGCCTCGCCGTTCTGCATGAAGCGGCTGAGCACCGCCAGGATGCCGAGCGACATGATGATGCCGACGGCGCCGCCGATAACGCCGATCAGCTCGCACTCGATGAGGTGCTGCCAGAAGATCTGCGCGCGGCTGGCGCCGAGGGCGCGGCGCACCGAGACTTCCGGCACCCGCGCGAGGAACTTGCCGAGGAGGATGCCGACGAGATTGAGCGAGCAGACGGCGAGAAAGAGCAGCGACACGACGCTCATGGCCGTCACCCCTTCAGGCATCAGCTCGAACTCCTGGATCATCTCCGGAATCGTCGAGAGCTTGAAGTGCGTGGGGCGGCGGAAGCGTCCGAGCTTCTTCTGCTCGGCGATGTAGCCGGTGATCCAGTCGCGATAGGCACCGGCGTCTTTCGGATCGCGCAGCTCGACCCAGTACTGCAGCCAGACGCGCTCGGAGCTCAGGTTGTCCTGGAAGCTGCTGATGCTCTTGCCGTCCCACCCGGAGTTGTTGCCGGAAGACCAGATCTGGTCCGTCTCCGCAAAGTTGAACGGAATGTAGATCGGCTCCGGCGGACCGGCCGGGTTGCGCACGAGCTCCGCGAGCCGGAGCGGCGGACGCCAGGGCGCGAGCACGCCCACGACGCGGTAGTTCTTGTCTTCGAGACGCACGGTTTTCCCGACGCTGTTCTCGCCGCCGAAGAGCTTCTGGTTCGTTTCGTCGTCGATGACGACGACCCGCTCGCGCTTCTCGTCCGCGCTCTTCGTCCAGGGGCCGCCGTAGCGGAAGGGGACGGAGAAGAGGTCGAAGAAATCAGCGAAGACGAGGCGCACGTCCGGCTGATACGGCCGCCCGGCCTTGGGATCGGGATGCACGAACATCGTCGTGATGTACGTGGCCGTCTGCCGCAGCGGCACGGGCGAGCGCAGCAGGCCACGCGCGTCGCGATAGGTGATCTGGTCCGGCACCGACTGCGGATCTGAATCCCGGAACGGCTGATCCCCCCAACTGTCGAGCCGGACGTAGAAGACCCGGTCCGTCTTCCCGGGCAGCGGCTCCCGGGTGTAGAGGTGCCGCAACGTCACGAACGACGTCGATACGCAGATGCCCAGCGCAATGCCGATGATAAGCAACGTGCTCAGGACGGGATTGCGCCGGAGGCTTTTGAGGGCGATTTTTAGGTTCTAGAGGAGCATGGGCGCTGGTCCGTTTCTCGGTGTGCGTCGATGGTGGCCGGTGGTCAGTGGTCAGTGGTCGGGCGGGTGTTGTTGGTTGTTGGTTGTTGGTTGTTTTGCCGGGGCTCGGGCCTGAAGCCGAGCGAGGCGCAGCACCAAAAACCGACAACCGAAAACCAAAAACCGCGCGCGCAGCGCGTGCTGCGCTAGCGCAACGCCGCCGCCATCCCCCCACCCGCCTCGCGTGCCGTGGCCATCGTCACGTGCGGGGCTTCGAGGTCGACGACGCGGCCGTCGAGGACGTGGATCTGGCGGTGGGCGCGGACGGCGCACTCGGGGCTGTGCGTGACCATGACGATGGTCGTGCCTTCGCTGTTGATCTTCTCGAGGAGCTCCATGATCTCGCGGGCCATGAGGGAGTCGAGGTTGCCGGTGGGCTCGTCGGCGAGGATGAGTTTGGGATCGCCGGCCAGGACGCGGGCGATGGCGACGCGCTGCTGCTGGCCGCCGGAGAGCTGGGACGGCAGGTGGCGGTGCCGCGCGGAGAGGCCGACCATGCTCAGCGCCCGCTCGATGCGCTGCTTGCGATCGGCCGCCGGCAACCCGCGATAACGCAGCGGTACGTCGACGTTGTCGAAGACGTTCAAGTCGGGGATCAGGTTGAACGACTGAAAGATGAACCCGATGTTCTGGTTCCGCATGCGCGACATCTCCCGGTCGGACAGCCGGCTGACGTCCTTACCGGCCAGGATGTAAGTGCCGGCGTCGAACGTGTCGAGCAGCCCCGCCACATTGAGGAACGTCGTCTTCCCCGACCCCGACGGCCCCATGACGGAGACGAACTCCCCCGTCTCGACATGCAGCGAAAAGTCCCCCAGCGCATGCGTCTCGACAACCTCGGTACGGTAGATCTTGCGGATGTTTTTCATTTGGAGCATCTGGGTTTTCCTCGTTGTCCGTTGTTCGTTGTCCGTTGTCCGTCTGGTGTGGCGGGGTTGTTTTTGGTTTTTGGTTTTGGGTTTTGGTGTCGGCGCGGGTGGGCGATTCGATTCGCGGGGCGGAGCACCAAAAACCGAAAACCAAAAACGCGCGCATCGCGCGCGTGCGCGCTAGCGCAACAACACACTCCCCGCGCTCCCGAACGCGCTGATGTCCGAGACAACGATCTTTTCGCCTTCGCGGAGGCCGCTGGTGACTTCGATTTCGCCGGCGCTGGTGGAGCCGGTGGTGATTTCGCGGCGGGTGGCCATTTCGCCGTCGACGACGTAGGCGGCGCGGCCGCCGCTGGCTTCGAGGAAGGCGCCGCGGGCGACTTTGACGACGTTCGGCCTCGATTCGAACACGAGTCGCGTCGTCAGGCGCTGGCTCTGTTTGAGACCTTCGGGCTGCGTCCCGGCGAAGGCCACGGTGGCGACGACCTGGCTGTCGACGACTTCCGGGGAGATCGCCGTGACGCGTCCTTCGTAGTCGCGGCCGTTGAAGTTGATCGTGGCCGAGGTGCCGATGGCGGTCTCGCGGCCGTACTCTTCCGGCAGGCCGATCTCCACTTCAAGGGACGAGAGGTTGACGACCGTGAGGATGGCCTGGTTGGCGGCGACGGCGTCGCGATCCTGCAGGGCGACGTTGGCAACGACACCGTCGAACGGCGCCCGCACCGTCAGCTCGCCGACGCGCTTCTCGAGATCGCCGACGACGGACTCCTGCTGCCGCACCTGCTGCGCGCGGGTCTCGACGTCGAAGCTGAGCGTCTCGCGGGAGAGGTCGAGCTCCTTCTTCGCCTGCTCCAGCTCCAGTGACACGATGCGCAGGTTGTCCTGGGCGTTCTCGAAGTCGGCCTTGTTGCTCAGCCCTTCCTTGAACGTTGTCTCGGAACGGACGAGGGAGCGTTTGGCGGCCTCGAGCCGCAGCATCAGCAGATCGACCTGCTGCCGCGCGCGGAGGGCTCCCTGGCGCGCGACGATCTTCTGCCGCTCGTGCTCGGCGCGCATGCCGAGGAGCTGGGCGCGGGATTGTTCGAGCGCGCTCTGCAGCTCCTTGGAGTCGATCGTGGCCAGGACTTCCCCCTGCTTCACTTCGGCGCCGGCGCGCGTTCTGAGGGAGACGATGCCCTGGCCGGGACTGAAGAGCGTCGGATGGAGCGAGGCGACGACGCGTCCCTGGACGCTGACGTCGCGCAGCAGCTCGCCGCGGGTGACGGTGGCGAAACGGAGCGTCGACGCGTCGACCGCCACATCGGCGCGCGCCCAACGCCGGATGACGGGGAAGAGCAGCACCGCCGCGAACAGCAGCACCAGCGCCACCGCCCCGGAGATGTAGAACACGCGCTGGTGGCGCGCATCGTCGAGCGGACGGTCCATCGAAGAGGATTCTCGGATCATGTTGTCGGCGTCCTCTACCGCAACGGAGGTGCCACGAGCCGCTCGTTTGTTTTCAGTGGGTTAGAGTGTCCGGGCGGGTGTCCGGGTGACGAGTGTCCGCGGACATCTGTCCGGTTGGTGGGGCGTTGCTCATTGTCCGTTGTCCGTTTTCCGCGCGGCCGCTACACGATGGTTCCGTTGTACAGGCGCACAGGAAGCTGGCCATGCTCCTCGTGCACCGCAAACCCGAAATCCGAAATCGGCCCCATCCGAAATCGCGTATCTTTCCCCCATGAAGTACACCGCCGCTGCCCTGCTCTCGCTCACGCTCCTCATGCCCGCGTGCAAAGACAACACGCCCGTGGTCGATACGTCGACGATGGATACGAGGGTGCCGATTGCGGCGCTGTATGTCGGGGCGTCGGAGCTGCCGGTGCGGGAGAAGGCGGACGAGACGTCGAACACGATCGCCACATACCAGCAGGGAGAAGCGGTCTCGGTGCTGACTGATAAGGGTGAATGGGTGGAGGTGCGGACGGGCGAGCGGAGCGGCTGGGTGAAGCGGGCCGATCTCGTCACGGGCGAAGAACGGGACACGGCCGAAGCCGATCCGCAGCCGAAGTTCAGGACCCCTCCCCTCCCCGTCACCGCCCCCGGCATCCGCGGTGAGCTCTACATCGTCGCCACCGTCAATACCGACGGCGACGTGACCTCCACGAAGATCCTCGAAAACACCACCGGCTCGGAAGTCATCGCCCTCAAGAACGAAGCAGTCCTCAAAGCCGCCAAGTTCTACCCGATCGTGAAGAACGGGCAGAGGCGGCAGTTCGAGTATTACCATCGGGTCTCGTACTGATTGGTTTTTGGTTGTTGGTTTTGGTTGTTGGTGAGGACCCGGCAACCGGATGGCGCAGCACCAAAAACCAACAACCAAAAACTAACAACCATCGCCGCGCCGCGCGCGCTACTCCTCCCCCTTCCTGATCCACTTCTCCACCTTCGGCGCCTGCCAGTCGTCGAACTTGCGGAGGAGCGAAGCAGGCTCGTGGTCGACGACGGCGACGGCGCGGTGTGGGGGGCGGACCAGTTGGAGGGTGGTGGCGTCGTCGAGGAACTCGAGCAGCTTCGAGTAGTAGCCGTTCACGTTGAGGAAGCCGACGGGCTTGCTGTGCAGGCCGAGCTGGACCCAGGTCCAGACTTCGAAGATCTCTTCGAGAGTGCCGAGGCCGCCCGGGAGGGCCACGAAGGCATCGGAGAGGTCGGCCATCATCGCTTTGCGCTCGTGCATCGTGTCGACGATGTGCAGCTCCGTGAGATTGCGATGCCCCACTTCGCGCGCCCAGAGGGCGTGAGGGATCACGCCGATCGCTTCACCGCCGCTGGAGAGGACGGAGTCGGCGACGATACCCATCAGGCCGACGCTGCCGCCGCCGTAGACGAGCCCGATGCCTTCGCGGGCGAGGAGCGCCCCCAGCGCCCGGGCAGCATCGGCGAACGCGGGATCGGAACCGGGAGAGGAGCCACAGAAGACGCAGAGGCGGCGGATCATCGCGGCATTCTAGTGCTCTTGCGTGCGGTGCAATGCTGGACAGCAGGATGTTGCGGCTGGCGCAATGGTTGCGTAGCTGTCATTCCGCGTGATGCAGCAGGAGATCGCCCACGACGGCTACCAGCGCCCAGCCATCCCACCGCGCACCGTCATCATCGTCAGCCATCTGCTCGTGGCAGCCGTTGTGCGACTCCTCTGCATCCTGCGCTATCGCATCGACTCCGACGAGCCCCAGCATCTTCACGCCGCGTGGGAGTGGTCGCGCGGCCTGGTGATGTACCGCGACTTCTACGACAACCACCTCCCCTTCTTCCATCTCCTCTTCGCGCCGTTCATCGGTCTGGCCGGAGAGACTGAGTCGATCCTCCTGTTCGGCCGGCTGGCCATGCTGCCGCTCGCGGCAGCGGCGATCCTGCTGGTATTCCTCATCGCGGAACGGCTGTACGGCCGCGAGCTGGCCGCCTGGAGCGCGCTGGCCGCGAGTCTGCTGCCGCCGTTCCTGCTGAAGTCAGTGGAGTTCAGAAACGACAACCTCTGGGTGGTGCTGATCCTGGCGGCGGTAGCGGTGGCGCTGGCTGAGCCGACGCGCGGGCGTACGTTCCTGCTCGGTGTGCTGCTCGGGCTCGCGGCTGTGACGTCGATCAAGACGGTCCATGCTGTCGTGGGAATCGGGGGAGCGCTGGTGCTGCTGCGCTTCTCGCGCGGTCGAGGAGACGATCGGACCGATGGGACGAATGACGCCAGCCTCGGGCGATGGGGGTGGCTTGCCGGTGGCTTTGCGATTGCGCCGCTCCTGACCGTTGCGGCGTTCGCCAGGATGGGAGCGCTCCACGAGCTCGTGCTGTTTGCCGTGAAGGTCAACGGGCTGATGACGGTGGCGCCGTGGCGGCGGGTTGCCGGGATCGTGCTCTTTGCGGCCGCCTTTGTCGCCGCGCGCCATTGCGTACGGCGGCTGCAGCCGCGTCGCGCATTCGTGGCCGCGGCGGCGCTCCTCTTCGCCGGTTCCGTCTTCGCCGTCTCGCCGCTGATCTCGGCGCGTGACTTTCTGCCGATCCTGCCGCTCGGCGTCATCTTCGCCATGGCGGCGCTCCGGCCGCGAGCCGGCGCCTTCATGCACGCCGTTCCTGCGGTGCTGATCCTCTTCACGATCGTCGAAGGGAAGCTGCTCGCCCCACCGCCGGCCGCGCCACGCAGCGTCATTGCCGATACGCTGCGGCTCACGAACGGCGACGCCTCCATCCTCGATCTGAAGGGGGAGACGATCTTCCGGCGCCGCGCGACGTTCGTGGCCTTCGAGCCGGTGGGACGGGAGATGGTGCGCCGCGGCGTGCTGCCGAACAGCGTCGCGGACGATCTCGTCAGCAGGCGCTGTTATGTCGCGACTAAGGATTCGAGCTTCTTCCCCTCGCCTGCCCGCGAGCTGCTCTCCGAGCATTACGTCCCCGTAACGGACGAGCTGCGCGTCGCCGGCGGCCGCGTGGCCGCGGACCGCCGCTTCCGGATCCTGGTGCCGGGCGACTATGTACCGTTGGACGCCGCGGGGCAGCGCCTCGGCCGCATCCGCCGTCTCGAGGCCGGCGAGCATCGCCTGAGCCCGAACGAAGCCGCGGCGACGGTGGTGCTGTGGGCTGGCGTCGGCCAGCGGGAGATGATGCTGCGCGCGGCCGCGCCTCCGGCCCGGGCGGTGGAGCTCGCCGAGCTGCGCCGCGCCGCGCGCTGACCGTCAGCCGCGACTCAGCATCCCGGCGGGCAGGAGTTGTACGTCGACACCTGCACCCAGGCGCTGCTCGTCGTGCAGCGGGCGTAGAACTCGTACGCGTACTGGGTGTATGGGTAGTCGCATTCCGTCACCAGCACCTGCTTGAACAGCGCGCTCGCTTCCGTAGCGCCGCCTTTGAACACCTCGCAGTTGCAGTTCACGTCGCGCCAGCCGATCTGTGTCTTGCCCGAGCCGCAGGAGTTGTAATAGACAGTTTCGGAGCGCGTCGTCCCGTTGCCGCAGCCGGCGTACATCTGCGGACCGGAGTACGTGAGTGAGAGGAAGAGGAACACAGCCGTGAGAGCCCGAAGAAACAGACCACGCATGGAAAACCCCCTTTTTGATGGAACGCGGTAACTCTATCATGGCGTTACCCGTTGCCCCTGGCGCATGGCAGCCGGAAGCCCCGGACAACGGAAAACGGACAACGGACCACGAGTCGAGCCCGGCTGCGGAATTCAAGGGAAATTGTTACGTTAAGGGTCTTCTCATGCCGCAGTTCAGATACGACATCCGCAACGTTGCGATCATCGCCCACGTCGACCACGGGAAAACCACCCTCGTCGACGCTCTTCTCAAGCAGGCCGGAGCCATCCGTTCTTACCAGCACGTCGACGAGCGCGTCATGGACTCGAACGACCTGGAAAAAGAGCGCGGCATCACCATCCTGGCGAAGAACACCTCCGTCCGCTATTTCGTCGATGAGCCCGACGCCCTCGGTCACGCTCCTCACCACGAGGCGACGCACACCTCCAGCGGTCACGACCTCCCCGCCGAGTTCGTCCATCCGAAGGAAGTGAAGATCAACATCGTCGACACCCCCGGCCACGCCGACTTCGGCGGCGAGGTCGAGCGCGTGCTCTCGATGGTCGACGGCGTCATCCTCCTGGTCGACGCGGCCGAAGGAGCGATGCCGCAGACGCGCTTCGTCCTTCGCAAGGCCCTCGGCCTGGGCCTCCTGCCGATCGTGGTCATCAACAAGATCGACCGCAGCGACGCCCGCCCGCAGGAAGTCGTCAACGAGGTCTTCGACCTCATGATCGAGCTCGGCGCCTCCGACGAGCAGCTCGACTTTCCGATCCTCTATGCCATTGGCCGCCAGGGCATCGTGCGGACGGAGCTGGAGCACACGAACGAAGACTGCCGTCCTCTCTTCGACACGATCCTCAAGCGCATCCCGCCGCCCCCGGGCTACAGCGAAGGCGGCCTGCAGCTCCTCGTCAGCGCCATCGATTACAACGAGTACGTCGGACGTCTCGGCATCGGCCGCGTCCAGCGCGGCGTCATCCGCCAGGGCGCGGACGTCATCCTCATCCTCCGCGACGGCAGCCATAAGAAGGGCCGCGTCACGAAGCTGACGGTGTTCGAAGGCCTCAAGCGCGAGGAAGTCACCGAAGCCTCGGCCGGCGAGATCGTCGCCATCGCCGGCTTCGGCGACGTCGAGATCGGCGAGACGTTCACCTCCGCGGATACGCCGGAGCGCCTCGAGCCGATCGCCATCGACGAGCCGACCGTCTCCATCTTCTGGATGGTCAACGACTCGCCGTTTGCCGGTACCGAAGGCAAGTACGTCACGTCACGCAATATCAAGGACCGTCTGGAGCGCGAGCTCCGTAAGGACGTCGCCCTGCGCGTGAAGGAAACAGGCCAGGCCGACCGGTTCGAAGTCAGCGGACGCGGCGAGCTGCATCTCTCGATCCTCGCGGAGAACATGCGCCGTGAGGGCTATGAGTTCGCCCTCTCGCGCCCGCAGGTCATCCTCAAGCAGGTCAACGGCAAGACGATGGAGCCGTATGAAGCGCTCGTCGTCGACGTCGAGGAAGCTCACGTCGGCGCGATCATGGAGAAGCTGCAGACGCGCCGCGGCGATATGACCGACATGGTCAACCCCGGCACAGGCCGCGTCCGCATCGAGTTCAAGATCCCGACGCGCGGGCTGTTCGGCATCCGCACCGAGTTCCTCACGGAAACGCGCGGCACCGGCCTGCTCTACCACACGTTCCTCGAGTACGGCCCCTACCGTGGCGAGATCGGCAGCCGCAACCGCGGCGCACTGGTCTCGAAGGAAGGGGGCGACACGACCGCCTACGCCATCGAGCCGCTCCAGGAGCGCTCGACGATGTTCATCCCCCCGGGCGTGAAGGTCTACGGCGGCCAGATCGTCGGCGAGAACTCCCGCGACGTCGACATGGTCGTGCAGGTCTGCCGCAAGAAGCACCTGACGAACATGCGCGCCTCCGGCTCGGACATGGCCGCGCAGCTCACCCCGCCGCGCATCATGACGCTCGAGCAGTGCCTCGAGTGGATCAATGACGACGAGCTGGTGGAAGTGACCCCCGAGTCGATCCGCATCCGCAAACAGACGCTGGATCACTCCGCCCGCGAAGTGGCGGCCAAGAAGGCGAAGAAGGCTGAAGCGGTAGAAGCGTAGCGCGCGGCGCGCGTTGTTGGTTCTCGGTTTTCGGTTGTTGGTGCTGCGCTACACGGCGATCCCCGCACGGCGCGGCACCAACAACCAACAACTAAAACCGAAAACCAGAAACGGGCCGCTCCGCGGCCCTACACCAGCCCGTCAAACGCCGGCTTGCTCTGCCTCACCACCCAGCACGTCAGCGCTGCCAGCAGGTTTGCCTGTTTGGCCGTGAGCTCGGTGAGCGACCAGGGCGGGAGGATGTTCTCGTCGATGGTCTTGTAGTTCGGGAAATGGGCAAAGTCGCCGATGCCTGTCGGCGCGAGATCGACCTGGATGCGGACGTCGCGGTCGGTGAGCTTGTCCTTCCAGGCGTCGACCTTGTCGAGATAGACCCACAGCACCTCGACGCTGCCGCCGCCCGGCACGCCCCAGCCCAGCTCCCCATCCCTCTGAGGATTGCGGACGATCTGGTGCGTCATGGCGTGGACCAGCGGCTGGCCGGCCTTCTTGAGCGCCTGTAGCGCCTGGATGAGCGTCGTGTAATCGCCCTGCGGGAAGACCTGATTGATCGACGCCGCGGCGTTGCCTTTGGTAGGAACGCCGAAGAGCGGCGGGAGGCTCGTATCGACTTCCGACTCGCTGGCTGTCTTCTTCGGGTCGCCGTCGTACGTGAGGCTCAGCGGGTTGTCGGTGTTGATGAAGACGACGATCTTTTTCACCCCGCGCATGATCACCGGGATGATGCCGTAGTTCTCCAGGTTGCCGCCGTCGCCGAAGTCGAAGAGCTGTGCGGGCGGCTGCTTGCCGGTAGCGGTCGGCGGCCAGTACATCTCCTCCGGCAGCAGGCCGTCGACGAGCTTGATCTTCTCGAAGATCGCGGCGAAGGCGGAACTGCTGGTGCCGCTCGCGCTGGCGGCGCCGAACGGCGTCGCGCGCGGCGTCACCTCCACGAGGCCGTTCGTCACCGGGCCGAGCGGCTCGCTGCCGCCCCAGGCGAACGGCTCGACGAAGCCGCCGCCGACGACTGTCGGCCACTTGCCGCCGAGGGCCGCCGCGTGCTTGTTGATGTACTCGATCGACTGCTGGAACGGGATACCGCAGTAGAGCGGCGTATACGTCACCATCATCAGCGGGTCGGTCGTGTACGGCACGCCGGCGGTCGGGCCGTCGATCGTGGCGTTGATCAGCAGGTACGGCACCTTGTAGGCGTCGGGCATGCGCACGGTGCTGAACTGTGCATTCGCGAGTGACGGATTCACGGCGCGGATGGCGTCGACGGTCTGCTGATCGAGGCTGAAGTACGGGAGCGACTGGAGGTCCCAGATCCCGTAGCGTTCGAAGAAGAGCGCGCCGACGGCGGCGGCCCAGAGGAGATCGTCCTTCACGCCTTCGCGGTGTGCCTTGTCGATCGCGTCGCCGAGATCCTGGGTGGCGCCCCAGGCCATCGAGCTCGTCGTCATCAGCTCGAGCATCGGCATGGTGATGTTCTGCGGATCGACCGGCGTGCCGAGGAGCTCGGCGTCGTTCGTCGCGCCGCTCTTGTAGTAGGCAAACGCTGTCGATGCCCACGAGCCGCCGGAGACGCAGGAGATGTAATCGACGTGCTGCATGAAACCGATGTCGATGAGCGCGCGGAGCTGCCCCATCGCCGCGCACATGGCGCGGGTACCGCCGCCGGAAAAACAGACGCCGATGTTCGGCTTCACACCCGCCTGCTGCTCGGGCCAGGTGTACGTCATCCCCTCGGAAAACCAGACGCGCGCTTTGACCGTGTCGGACATGCAGCTCCCTCCGGCACGCATTGTAGCGATAGAAGGAGGACAGGCGCGCGCCTGTCCTCCGGTCAAACTCGCGTCAGTAGCGCGTGACGCTCACTCCGCGTAGACGCCGCCGTTGCCGGTGGCGTTCTTCACGTTGCAGATCGCGAGCTTCGTGCAGGCCGTGTCGGAGATGCCCCAGGAGCACTGGTAGTAGAGCCACGAACAGCTCGAGCCATCGCTCTCGGTCGAGATCTGCCGCGTCACCGGCGCTTTGATCTTCGGCGTGTTCGCCGTCGTCGACGGATTGCTGACGGTAGTGCTGGTGGAGCGGTTGACGCGTTTCGCCGAGCGCGATCTCGCCGGCGAGGCAGCAGCGGCCGTCGAAGCAACCGCGAGCATGAGAAGGAACATCACAAGACGGCTTTTGATCAGGCGCATAGTCACTCTCTCTCCTTTTTACAGTGCCTCGGATCGGCCGATCGTCGAGTATGCAAACAGAGTAGATGACGCCTTGCGCATCGCCGTCTGGAATGTGACAAAGCGCCGCTATGGACATGTGGAGCAGCCATTCCTGAGGACGACGCTCTTTGCGTAGTTTTTGGACCGCGTGGGTGTCGGCGGCGAACAGGCCTGTGGTTCTGGTGATCACCGCCTTTCCCGACCGCGAAACTCCGCCCTTGCCATGAGACGTCGCGCAAAAGGCAGTCGCCGCGTGCGGGCTGCAGTAGCCCGCCAAAACCTCAGAATGCGAGCCGCAGATAGACCTCGGCACCATCGATGGTCATGTCAAGCTCACCATCGAAGTCTTCGCCGGCCACCGTCCCCTCGATGTGGAAGTAGTTGTAGGCCGCGCCGATGCCGACGTTGCGCAGGAAGCGCCATTCGAGGCGAGCGTTGCCGGTCAACGCGCTGCCGGTGATCTCGTCGAGTGTGACCTCCGGGAGCACGCCCGCCTGCGCTTCGAGGAAGATGCGGTTCGTGAGCGCCCAGCGCCCCTGCGCGCCGATGACCGCGACCGGGACATCCGTCTCGGCGCGCTCGCTGAGGGCGACGCTCTCCCCTTCCGCCGTCGCTTCGAGGCTGGCATCGACGGCCAGCGCGGCCACGCCGAGCATCAGCCCCAGTCCGTCGCGCTCTGCCTTCCGCACCCAGAGCGTGTAGGTCGCGTCGCGGTAATCGAGATCGAACTCGCTGGAGACGACCGCCCGGACGGGGTACGTGGTGTCGCGGAAGGTGATCTCCCGGTCGATCTCCTCGAAGCCGGTGCGTGACGCGTTGAAGTAGCTGGCAGCGAGCTCGTGGCGGTTGAAGGGGCGCCACTGGACGGTAAAGCGCTGCATGTTGCGCGACTGCTCGAGGCCGAGATCGCGCTCGAGGTTCACGGAAGTGCCTTCCAGCGACTCACTCTCGTCGACGCGCACGTTCGTCTCGAAGTTCCCGAAGTAGCCACCGCCAGTGATGCTGAAACGGGGAAAGAGCGCCGGCTCCTGGGCAGCGAGCGGCAGGGCGAAGCAGAGCAGCAGGAGGTAAGGCGCGCGTCTCATGCGCATGGCGCGTTGCCATGCGCGTGCCGCACAGGGTGAACAAACGGCAAACGTGATTCGTCTCACGTGCCCAACAGTTGGGCGAACCGATACTTGCGAAGTCATGAGTTACACCAACTGGTTACGCAAACAGGTCGAGCGGCTCGAACAGGAGATTCGCCGCCACTCCGTCTTCGATACCGACAGCCCCGCCACCCCCAGGCAGCTCAAGGAGCTCCGCTCCAAAGTCGTCATCCACACGTACCTCCGCCAGCAGTTGCTCCGCCGCGAGCCGGTCCTCCCGCAGGTCGAGGAGCTGGATACGCAGGAGTTTGTGCTCGTGCGACGGTAGAGGTCGTAGCGATTTCGGTTTTCCGATTCCGGGCTCGCTTCGCGAGGCTCACCGCACAGCGGAGCCCGGAAATCGGAAATCGGAAGTCGGAAATCGCGGCGCAGCCGCTCTAAAATCACCCCGCCCATGCGCGTGCTGATCTTCCTGGCGGTCATCCTCTTCGTCTTCGTCCCCTTCAACCTCATCACCTGCCGGCAGCTCCTGCGTCTGCATCCGGATCGGCGCCGCTGGATACTCGGAACGGCCATCGCCGGGAACCTGATGTGGCTGTTCTTCCCCTTCCTGCGCTCCTCCACGCCGGTCATGCGGGCGCTGCGGGCGACGCTGGGGCCGGTCTGGTTCGGCTGGACGTCGTTCGCCATCCTCTACTCGATCCTGATGTTGCTCGTCCTGCTGGCGTGGTTGCCGGTGATGCGGCGCTACACGTTCGTGCAGGTGGGACGATGGCCGTCGCGTCTGTTCATCACGACGATGATCGCCGGCTTCCTCGTCGGCTGCTGGCAGGCGCTCGTGCCGCTGCGCGTCGAGCAGGTCCGTGTACCGGTGGCCGGTCTGCCGGCCGCGCTCGAAGGCAGGCGGCTGGTGCTGATGGGCGACCTGCACGTCGGCCTCTTCACCCGCCCGAGCCGCCTCGACCGCATCTTCTCCACCGCCAGCGCCCTCCGCCCCGACGCGGTCCTCATCGCCGGCGATCTCATCGACGACGACCCGCACTTCGTGCCGAAGCTCCTCGCCGGCACCCGCACGCTCTCCCCCGACATCCCGCTGTTCGCCGTCCTTGGCAACCACGAGGTCTACGGCGATCCCACGAGCGTCATCCACCAGCTACGCGGCAGCCGCATCCGCCTGCTGGTCAACGAAGGGGTGAACCTCGACGGCCTCTGGATCGCCGGCATGGGCGACGTCGCCGCACAGCAGCTCCGCGAGCCACTCCGCCGCGACCTCATGCCGAACCTCGACAAGGCCCTCGCGTCCCGCCCGCCGTCAGCGCCGGTCGTCGTCCTCTCCCACCAGCCCCGCATCTTTCCGGAGTCGCAGAAGCGCCGCCTACCGCTGACGGTCAGCGCCCACACCCACGGCGGCCAATGCGGCTTCCGCCCCTGGCGCTGGTCCCTCGCGGGAGTGTTCCTGAAGTACCACATGGGCCTGTACCAGGAGGGCCTGTCCGCGCTGTACATCAATACCGGCACCGGCTACTGGCTGTTTCCCTTCCGGCTGGGCATGACGCCGGAGATCACGCTCATCGAGCTGCGAAGCACTTAGTCTCGGAGTGCGGTGGCGCATAGGGAGGGTGTCTCAAAACGGAGCGCACACACTCTGATGGCCTGATTAGAAACCGGCGCCTGCGGGCGCAGACAGACAAGAGTGTCTGTCCCACATTGAATGCCAGCGTGCCCGCGGGTGCCCGATATTCGGCGGAATCTGAATGTGGGACAGACAC
>DASWMP010000046.1:0-9407 GCA_036399695.1 Thermoanaerobaculia bacterium
CGCCGGGCTCGCGCCCCGATGGCGTTGACTTAGAGGTTTGCCTCATGTGGGACAGACACTCCTGTCTGTCCGGCCCACCCCCGAGGTCCGCCAGACAAGTGGCCGTTCGGGTGCACGGGACAGACAAGAGTGTCTGTCCCACATCTAAAGTCGACGCCGTTGCGGCGCGCGCCCGAGGCTACGACGCTGCCGCCCGCCGAAGGCGGGCCCCCGAGCCCCGGGCCCTGACCCTGAGCCCTGCTATTTAGCAAAATAGCCCGTGATCGTGCGCACCTTCCCCTTCCCCGTCTTCACCTTCAGCTCCCGCCACGTTCCTGATGGCGCAGCCGGGGCCTGGAACGACAGCAGGTATTGCCCCCGGATCTCGGCGGCGATGCGTTTGAGGGCGATGTCCACATCCTCGTCCTGATTGAGAAAGAAGCTCTCGCCTCCCGTGAGCTCGGCGAGCTTCGCCAGCGGGTTGAAGAACTTCTGCCCGCCGTGCGGGATCAGCGCGTAGATCGGGACGCCTACCGTCTTCGCCAGACGCACGGCAGCGTCGGCGTCGCCGGTACTCGTCCCTTCCGCGCCGTCCGAGAGCACGACCAGCACCCGCTTGCCGCTGACTTCCTGGAACTGCTGGAGCGCGAACGTGACGCCGTCGTAGATCGACGTCCCGCCGAGGTTGCGCAGCTCGAAGATCGCGGCACGCATGGCGGCGACGTCGTTCGAGCGCGGACGGATGATGCGCGCCGAGCTGTCGAACGCGGCCACGAAAGCCACGTCCTGCGGCCGCACCGTCGCCTCGACCAGCCGTGCGGCCGTCTCGCCGAGATGCGGCGCGTACGCGGACATGCTCGACGAGCTGTCGATGGCGATGCCGATCGTGACCGGCTCCTCCACCCCTTCGCGCACACTCACGTCGGTGCGCTTCCCTTCGTCCTGCACCGTGAAGTCTTTCGACGTCAGCCCCGGCACCGGCTCGCCGCGGTTGTCCAGCACCGTGGCGATGAACGTCACGGCCGAGACGTCCATCAGCTCCGTGGAGCCTTCCACGTTGTAGAGCTTCGTCTCCTCCGACGTGCTGCCGTCGTCGAGGATCGCCACGGCGCGGAGGTAGCCGAACTGCCCATTCATTCGCACGGCGTGGCGGACCGGCAGCGCGGCGATCGTGGCGATCCGGTCGTCTTTCCAGTACAGCTCCACGCGGTCGAGCTTTCGCCCCGGGGGCACGACGACGTTCGTCTCCACCGTCGCCGTGCCCATGACCTCCGGACCGACGGGCGAGGTGATGTTGACGCGGAACGCATCCTCCCGATCGTTCACCGTCGCCAGCGACTCACCCATGGCCCGTCCCTGGGCGTCGAACGCCACCGCCTTGACGGTTCGCGCGCGCGGCGTCGGGCCGACGTCGATCTTCGTCCGGTACGGCGCGGTCTTGTCGGTGGCGACGCGTGTGCCGTCGAGATAGAACTCCACGCGCGACGCTTTCCCCGTCACCTCGGCCGCAAAGTCCGCATGGCCCGTTACGGTCCGCCGCGCCGGCGGCGTGAGCCGCACGAGCGTCTGCGCCACCAGCCCTTCCTTCGGCGGCAGCGGCGAAGGATCGAGCTCCTTCAGCGCCTCATTGGCCATGTTGAACACGTCCGACCCGAGCGGCGCGAGCTGGTACGCCTTGCGGAAATGATTGATGGCCAGCCGGTCGGCCTTGATCATCCGCTCCATCGCCCCACGCATGTACCAGCCGTTCGCCTCGACCGTGACGTTGACCGGCTTCTCCATGATTTCGGAGATCATCGCGCGTCCTCGGGCCTTCTGGTTGCCGGCGTACCAGGCGAAGGCGGCGTCGATGGTGGCGTACTGCGCCATCGCCTCGTCCCCGGCGGTACGGAACCCCTTGACCGCCACGTCCAGCCGCTCGGCCGCCTGCACCGGCATCCGGAAGCGCAGCAGCACGTGACCGAGGAGGTAGTCGGCGCTGGCGACGTTCCCGCCCAGACGCTGCTTCACCGAACGCGCGAGCACCGCGCGGGCGTCGTACGCATCCTGCAGCGTCTCGATCAGCCACTGCTGCGAAAGCTGTCCGACCCCATTGAACGTCACGCTCTTGCCCGATTTTCGGTGGGTGATCGGCGTCCCCCTGGCGGTTTTGAGCGGCTGCCCCGCGCCGTCGATCAGCGTCACGAACGGCGGCTTGTGCTTGCGTAACAGATCGGCCGCCACGCCGCGGACATGGTCCTCCTCGACGCGCAGCAACACGACCGCAGGAATCACGTGCGCCACGAGCGGGTCCGCCCCGAGCGAGGCGAGGATCTTGTCGTACTCCGCGTTGCACTGGCCACGACAACGCGAGCGCACATGCAGCAGCACCGCTCGATCTTCCGCACGAGCAGTCGCAAAAGCCGCGGCAACATCGGACGTCCACTCCACGCCCGCCTGAGCAGGCGCCGAGAGCAGCAGAAACAGAACGACGGTGAATCGGATGTACACCAGGTTCTCCTGGGTACCGGCGGCAAGAGGGTAGCACTAAAGCGGGGCTCGGGGCTCAGGGCCCAAGGGCGTTAACTTTAGATGTGGGACAGACAGGAGTGTCTGTCCCACATGAGGCAAACCTCTAAGTCAACGCCATTAGGGCCCTGGGCCCCGGGCCCCGATCCCTAAATCCCCGTCACCCTCACCACCTCTTCGAACGTGGTCAACCCTTCGGCCAGCTTGCGGAGTGCGGACTGCCGCAGCGTCCGCATGCCTCGTTTGACGGCCATGTCCTTGATCTTCAGGAAATCCTCGCCGCGGTCGATGAGATCGCGGATGGCGTTGTCGATCGGGAGCATCTCGAAGATGCCGGTGCGGCCGAAGTAGCCGGTGTTGCGGCAGCGCATGCAGCCGGCGCCTTCCTTCACGATGATCCGCTTGCCGGCGGGTGCCTGCAGGTTCAGCATGGACGCTTCCTCCTGCGTCAGCGGGCGGTTGCGCTTGCAGTCCTCGCAGATCTTGCGCACCAGGCGCTGGGCCATCGTCCCGACCAGCGTGGAGGAGATGAGGAACGGCTGGATGCTCAGGTCGACCAGACGGGTCACCGAGGTCGACGCATCGTTCGTGTGCAGAGAGGAGAAGACGAGGTGGCCGGTCAGCGCGGCCTGCACCGCATTCTGCGCCGTCTCCTCGTCGCGGATCTCGCCGACCATGATGATGTCCGGGTCCTGGCGGAGGATCGTGCGTAGCGCCGAGGCGAACGTGATGTTGATCTTCGGCTGGACCGCCGTCTGGTTGAACTCCTCCCAGACCATTTCGATCGGATCTTCGATCGTCGTGACGTTGATCTCCGGCGAGGCCAGGCTCTTGAGTGCCGAGTACAGCGTGACGGTCTTGCCCGAGCCGGTCGGGCCGGTCACGAGGATGATGCCGTGCGGCCGCTTGATCCAGTCGGCGAATGTGCGCAGTTCGTCCTCGTAAAAACCGAGCCCGCCGAGGTCGCGGATCAGCACCTCGGGATCGAAGATACGCATGACGATCTTCTCGCCGAAGGCCGTCGGCAGCGTTGACACGCGCAGCTCGATCTCCTTCCCTTCCCGCTCCGTCTTGATGCGTCCGTCCTGCGGGCGGCGCTTCTCCGAGATGTCCATGCGGCACATCGTCTTGAGGCGCGACGTGATGGCCAGGTTCACGAGCCGCGGCACCCGCTGGATCTCGTGGAGCACACCGTCGATGCGGAACCGGATCAGCGCCATGTCGCGCTTCGGCTCGATGTGGATGTCGCTGGCTCGCGAGTCGTAGGCGTGCTGCAGCAGAAAGTCGACGGCGTTGACGATGTGCGCGTCGCTGGTCTCGATCTCCGCGCCCGACTTCAGCTTCACGAACTGTTCGAGGTTCGTGAGGTCGATGGCGCCGGTCGTCAGGTCGCGCTCCGCCTTCGTCACCGAGGCGCGGAACCCGTATTGCTCGCTGATGACCCCCATCACGTCCGACTCGGCCGAGACGACGAGCTCGAGCTCCTGCTTCGCCATCGGACGGTACGTTTCCATCACGGCGGGATCGAACGGATTGACGACGGCCACGATCAGCTTGCCGTCTTTGATGGCGACCGGGATGAGCTTGTGCTTCCGCGCGAACGGACGGGAGATCTTCTTCTCGATCATCTCCATGTCCAGCTTCAGCGGATCGATCTTGAAGAACGGCAGATGCGCGTCCTCGGCGATGAGGCGTGCCAGCAGGAAATCGTCGATGCGCGTCCCGCTGCCGCTCGCGTCCGTGAGGTTCATCCCGATCAGCGCCTTGATGGGGCTGACGTCCTCCTCGACGCGCGTCTTCGTGGCCCGTGCCTGGAGGCGGAACTGCCGGTCGAGAGCCTCGATCTCCGTCCGCTGCCGCTCGTCGATGAACCCCGCGTTCTGCAGCAGGTCGCCGAGGTAGGAAATCGTGATCTCACGGGAAATGCGGGCCGGAGGGGCGGGCGTAGCGGACATGGCCGAAAATTATGACAGATAGGAGGGATGCCGGTCCCGAAGGGGAGCACGCGAGGTACCCTTCCCACTTCGCAAGGTACCCCCGTCCACTTTGCAAGGTACCCCCTCCCACCTCGCGAGGTACCCCAGCCCACCTCGCAAAGTACCCCGGCCCACCTCGCGATGCGGTGGTCCGACTGCCAACCGCCAACTGCCAACTGCCAACTGCCCGCCGTCAGTGCACTTCCAGCAGGAACCCCTTCAGATACTCCCCTTCCGGGCAGTAGATCGAGACCGGGTGATCCGGCGCCGCCGTCAGCCGCCTGACGATCGACACCCGCCGGCCGACGTCCAGCGCGGCCGCGAACACCACCTTCTGGAACAGGTCCAGGGACATGTGGCCCGAGCACGAGTACGTCATCAGCAGCCCGCCCGGCGCGAGCAGCCGCATCGCGTACAGATTGATGTCCTTGTAGCCGCGGGCGGCCCGTTCCACGTCGTGCCGGCTCTTGGCGAAGGCCGGCGGATCGCAGACCACCATGTCCCACTGCTGCCTGGCCACGGCCCGTTCGCGGACGAACTGGAACGCGTCCGCCACCAGGAACTCCCCCGTCACGCCGTTCAGCTCGTGATTCACCCGCGCCAGCTCGATCGCCCGCGCGGAGACGTCCACGTTGTCCACGCTCGCCGCCCCGCCCGCCGCCGCGTAGACGCCGAACGCACCGGTATAAGAGAAGAGGTTCAGCGCCCGCCGTCCGCCTGCCAGCGTCCGGGCCAGGGCGCGGTTCTCCCGCTGGTCGAGAAAGAAGCCCGTCTTCTGCCCCTCCCGCGGATCGACCCGGAAGCGCAACCCGTTCTCCCGCACCTCCGCCACCGGTTCGCCCTCCCCTTCCCAGCGCGACTCCGTCGAAAGCTGTTCGAGCTTGCGGACCGGCAGATCGTTCTTGAAGTAGATGACGCGCGGCGACAGCGCCTCCCGCAGCGCCTCGACCACCAGCGGCTGCAACTGCTCGACGCCGCTGTTCGCGATCTCTACGACGAGTAGATCCCCGTACTTGTCGACGACGAGACTCGACAGCTCGTCCCCCTCGGCGTGGATCACGCGCGCGCAGTCCGTCGCGTCGCTGCCGAGGATTGTTGCGCGGCGCGCGACGGCGGCGAGGATGCGGGCGCGCAACAGCTCCGGCGTCAGCGCCTCATCCCCGAACGTCAACGCCCGCAGGCGGATCTGCGAATGGCGCGAGTGAAAACCGGAGGCGATGACGTTGCCGTCATCGTCGACGAGGTCGGCGAGCGGCGCGTCGGCCGGCCCGCTTTCCTTCGCAATCGCGCCGGCAAAGATCCAGGGATGGCGATTCGACACCACCCGCTCTTTGCCCCGCTTCAACACAAGTCTGCGACGTTGCTCGTTTCTGAACGGTTGATCGTGCACGGCCGATCTATAATCGCGTTCCGATGTCGAAGGCAAAAGAATTCCACACGCACTGTCAGGAAGAAGTCTACCGGCAGATCAAGGGCTACCTCGACGAGCTCGTCGAGGAACACTTCGACGACGCCGATCACTGCGACTTCTACCTCAAGTATGGGTCGACGGTCCTCGAGGTCTCGATCGATCCCTACGAGGACGACGATGCCATCATCGAGATCCTCGCCTTCTGCGTGCAGGGCGCCGAGCCGAGCTTCGAGCTGATGCAGGAGCTCCTCCGCCTCAACGCCGACGTCCCCCTCGGCGGCTTCAGCATGTGCGGCGGCGACGTGTTCTTCTCGCACTCCTTCCTCGGGCGGCGTCTCCGTCCCGAGCAGCTCATCGCCTCCCTCGACATCGTGGCCAGCGTCTCCGACCTCTACGACGAGAAGCTCGTGGCCAAGTACGGCGGCGAAACGGCCCTCGAGCGCCTCCGCAGCGATACCAGGCGCGACTCGAAGCGCCGGGCCTCACAGGCGAACAACAACTGATGATGAGTTGGCAGTTGGCAGTTGGCGGTTGGCAGGATAGAAACGCTCGCAACGGCCGAGCCTGCCGATCCCTCCCCTGTCAACCGCCAACGGCCAACCGCCAACTGGCCCCTCAACTGGCAACGCGATTGCTCTTAATGGTGTGCATGACCATCCAAAAAGGAGCCGGCACAGCGGCCCTCGTCCTCACGGCGTTCCTGGCGGCCGGCTGCACCGGCGGCACTGAATCGAACGCGGCGACGGAAGAACAGCAGCAGCAGCAGGCGCAGGCCGCGGCCGCCGAGGCGAAAAAGACCGACGTGCGTGGCGAGCTCGGACAGATCAACGGGGCCATCCCGGTTTACGCCGGCGCCGAGTACCGCGACGACCTCACCAAGCGCGACGAAGTCATGATCCGCAACCAGTACGGCCAGGAGGCGCAGGTCTACACGCTCGCCTCCGACGACTCGTTCCCGCAGGTTTACCACTACTACACCACGTACCTGGCCCAGTTCGGCGGCTTCTCGTACAACGACCGCTATCCTTCCTCGAAGGACAACTGGCGCACCCTGCAGGTACAGCTCAATCAGGCGATGCAGGAGCCGTTCGTCCCCGGCACGACCCTGGCGCTCAACGGCAAGCAGGTCATCCTGCAGCTCGTCGAGACCGAAGCCGAGCCCAAGACGGTCATCCGCTACATCGTCACCCCGCCGGGAACCGGTACGCCGGCACCCGTCGCCACGGCTTCGGCCGGCGTTGATCCGCAGCAAAGCGTCGCGCGATGATGTCGCGCGCAGAAGATGTTCCGCCGCATTCTGATACCGACTGACTTCTCCACCGCGTCCGAGTGGGTCTTCGACGATGCCATCCGCATCGCCGGCTCCACAGGCGCGGAGGTTGTCATTCTGCACGTCCGCATTACCCGCACGTCCCAGCCGGCCGAGCTCCGTTTTCCCGCCGATCCCTCGATCTACGAGTACGCCGAGAAGCTCGAGCTGGAGCGTCTCCGTGACCGCGTCCGCCGCGTGAACGCCTCCGTGGCCACCCGCATGGTCGTCAAGCAGGCCCCCGATCCCGGCAAGGAGATCTGCCGCACCGCCAAGAGCGAGGAAGCGGGCCTGGTCGTCATCTCGACCCACGCCCGCCATCACGTGGCTCATCTGCTCGTCGGCTCGACGACGCACGCCGTCGTCGCCGATCCCCCCTGCCCCGTGCTGGCCATCCGCTACGGCGTCCGCAAGCGCAGCGCGATGAAGAAGATCGTCGTCCCGGTGCACTTCGACCAGAAGTCGCACGCCGCCCTGGAACTGGCCACGAAGGTCGCGACCCACGAGCGCGGCGAAGTCCACCTCGTCACCGTCTGCTCCGACGAAGACCGCTCCCGCGCCGACGCCCTCCTCGCCGAACAGGCCTCGCAATTTGCGGGCGTCGCGAAGACGGCGATCCTGCGCGGCAACGACGTCGAACGCGAGCTCGTCAAATATGGCGACAAGATCGACGCCGACGCCGTCTTCCTCAACGCCAGCGGCAAACCGAGCGAAAAGAAGCTCGACATCATCCGGCACGCCCCAGTGCCCGTGATGGTCGTGCCGTAGCACACGGGATTGAGGATTGAGAATTGAGGATTGAGGATGGCTCCGCTGTTCTCAATCCTCAATCCTCAATCCTCAATCCTCAATCCTCAATCCCGTCCACGTACTACCATCTTCACCCATGATTCGCACCGCGACTGCCGCCGACGTCCCGCTCATCTACCGCTTCATCCGCGACCTCGCGATGTACGAGAAGCTCGAGCACGCGGTCGTCGCCACCGAGGAGGACATCCGGAACACCCTCTTCGGCGAGCGCCGCTACGCCGAGGTCATCATCGCGGAGGATGACGGCCAGCCGGCCGGCTTCGCCCTCTTCTTTCACAACTACTCGACCTTCCTCGGCAGACCCGGCATCTACCTCGAGGACCTCTTCGTCCGGCCGGAGATGCGCGGCAAGGGCTATGGGAAGGCGCTGCTCGCGCATCTTGCCGCGCTGGCGGTCGAACGGAACTGCGGGCGGGTCGAATGGGCGGTGCTCGACTGGAACGAGCCGGCCATGGCTTTCTACCGCGGCCTCGGCGCGAAAGCGGTCGACGAGTGGACCATCTTCCGCCTCACCGGCGACGCCCTGCGCGAGCTCGCCGTGTTATCCTCGGCGCCTTCGATGCGGAGTTAGCTCAGCGGTAGAGCATCTCGCTTACACCGAGGGGGTCGTGGGTTCGAATCCCTCACTCCGCACCACCTCGCTGCGGTAGACTGCGCGGGCCACATGATCCGTCTCCTCGGCCGCAAGTCCCGCGTGCTTCTCCTCGATGATGACCCGTCGATGCAGCGCCTCGTATCGACCCTCCTCCGCCGTAAAGGGCATCGGGTGGACGTCGTCGACGGCGGCCGCAAAGCGATCGAAAAGCTCGACGAAGAGAAGTACGACGTCATCCTCCTCGACATCATGACCCCCACCGAAGGGGGCGTGACGGTCATCAAGCACCTCAAGGAAAAGTCGCCCGAGACGCTGAAGCGCGTCATCCTCGTCACCGGCTCCCCCGGGTCCATCCTCAAGAACATCGAGGGGGATGTGTTCGCCGTGGTGCACAAGCCGTTCGACGCGCAGCAGCTCCTCGAAACGATCGACCGCCTCACCCAGCAATGACCCTCCGCATCTCCACGCTGCCGCTGAAGCTGGCCGTCTGCCGTCTCGACCCGCGGAGCCCGCTTCCGGAGTGGGCGCGCGGCGAGTTCGTCACCCTCACCCGAACGAAAGACGAGCTGTCGGTCGTCTGCGACGATGAAGCCGTGCCGCCTGGCGTCCACGCGGAGCGCAACTGGCGCTGCTTCCGGGTCGAAGGGCCGATCCCGTTCGAGACGACGGGCGTGGCGCTGGCGCTCGTGGAGCCGCTGGCCACGAGAGGCATCAGCGTGTTCCTGATCGCGACCTACGACACCGATTACCTGATGGTGAAAGAGGAAGCATTCGACCGGGCGGCGCAGGCGTTACGCGACGCTGGTCACGACCTGAGGT